>JANOWV010000370.1:0-5844 GCA_031418075.1 Actinomycetes bacterium | reverse complement strand
CCCCGAACAGCGCGCCGAAGCCTGAGCACAGCGACTTGACGACGGGAAGGTGCCAGCGCAGGGGGTCGGCGGTCGGTTCGAGCCCGTAGAAGGTGCGCGCGTCCATCACCGGAATGTAGGGCCGGCGAATCTGGGACGGCGATCTCTGGTGTGACGTCGCGTCTCGGGGGTTCAGGTGGCGTCGCGCGCGTGCACCGCCCACGCGCGTCCGCGCGCGGGGGCGGACACGGCCAGGCGCAGGTTCCAGCCCGACGGCGACGCCCCGAGTCGGTCCCACGTGCACCACTCGAGCGCCGCGAGACGCGCGCCGAGGACGTCGGGATCGGGCGGCCACTCGTCGAGGAGACCCGTGAGTGCACCGGCGACCCACCATGCCGAGAACCGCCCGGCTGCGGCACCGGGACGCGGCGCGTGGGCGCCACCGCTCGCACCGGCCCAGGCGAGCAGCGCGAGCGCCGCACTCGGGGTGCGCTGCGTGACCCGGACGGTCCCGGTGTCGAGCGAGGCGATCGCGTCGAGCGCGCCGCCGGTGGCCCCGATCGCGGCGATGGTTCCGCTCGACTCGTCGGCCCAGGTCCGCACCGTCGCGAGGAGCGCATCGACGACGTCGTCTCCGTGGTCGGAGCCGGTATTCGGCGCCCCGTGGCCCGCGAGATCCACGTCGTCGGACGTCCCCCCATCGGTGTCATCCGGGGGCGGGAAGTCAGCCGAGTCGGGGCCGTACTGCGCCAGCGCGTACGCCGGCTCCCAGTCCGCGAGGCGAAGTGGGAGCTCCAGCACGGGGGGACCGTCGACCGTCACGCCGGAGAGATCCTCGCCCCGCAGCACCCGCTCGTGGGCGGCCACCACCGCCTGCGGTCCGGTCGGGATGTGTGGCGCGAGGTCGGCCCAGGTATGCGCCTGCGCGGCGACCTCCGGGAGCGGGCCGGGAGCGAACTTCCCGGCGCCGACGACGACCACCGAGCCCGCCAACGCCGCCGGGGCGTCGAGCGCGAGGAGATAGGCGGCGCGGGACGCGACCGGCCAGAGCTGGTGTCCGTCGTCACTCGCGGCCGCGCAACGGGCCCGGAGCCGCTCGAGTGCCTCCCATTCCCGGGCCGCGCAGATGCCGTCGACGATCCGGAGCAGCTCGTCGACGTCACCGGCACGGAGGGCGTCATCTGCATGCTGGCGGTCCATCCGAGCATTCTGACCCCTGACGCGATTGTGGGGGTCCTCGATGGGGCAGACTGTGCTCACGTTGCCCCCGACCGAGAGAGCGAGGAGCTTCCCGTGCCCCGTCGTCTGTTCGTAGCCGTGCTCGCCGTCCTGGTGATGGGCGCGATCGTCGCGCCCGCCGCCCCGGCCCAGTCGGGCGACCCGACGCTCGAGGAGGGTTCGACGCCGGCGGCAAGGCGCACGCAAGCGTACGAGAAGACGATCAAGCTCGCGATCAACGACATCCAGAACTACTGGGAGGTCGCGTTCCCGGACGTGTACAACGCGCCGTACGACCGGATCCCCGACAATCGGATCTTTGCCGCCCACCCCGGCATCAAGCTGCCGAAGTGCCAGGGGCAGAAGCTGGGATACAAGGACGCCGAGAACAACGCGTTCTACTGCTACGTCTCGAACTTCGTCGCCTACGACGACGTGAGCCTGTTCCCGCAGCTCTACCGCGACTTCGGCGATCTCTCGGTTGCGCTGGTGCTCGCGCACGAGTGGGGCCACGCGGTCCAGGACCGCGCCGACAACGCCGACCAGCCGACGGTCTTCAAGGAGCTCCAGGCCGACTGCTTCGCCGGTTCGTGGGTGTCGCGGGTCGCCGAAGGGAAGGCCAAGGGGCTCTCGCTGAAGGGCGGGAACCTCGACACCGCGCTCACCGCCATGCTCCAGTTCCGGGACGCGCCGGGAAGCTCTGCCGACGACCCGAGCGCGCACGGCTCCGGGTTCGACCGGGTGAGTGCGTTCCAGGACGGGTTCGACCAGGGTGCCGAGCAGTGCGCCCCGTACTTCGAGGACCCACCGGTGATCACCGAGATCCCCTTCACCGACGAGCAGGACGCCGCGAGTGGCGGCAACGTGCCCGTCGAGGACGTGATCCCGCTGAGCGTCGAGCTGCTCAACGACTTCTACCTTCAGGTGGAGCCCGGGTTCGTCGCCCCGACGCTCGACAACGTCGCGTCGTTCGACTCCGCCGGACCGAAGGCGCAGCTGCCGGTCTGCGGCGGCACCACGCCATCGCGCAAGGACATCAAGAACCGCGTCTTCTACTGCATCGACGACGGCTACTTCGCGTTCGACGAGCCGTACCTCCAGCACGTCTACGACGACATCGGCGACTTCGGCGTCGCCACACTGCTCGCGAACCCGTGGGCTACCTACGTGCAGCTCAACCAGGGGTTCCCCGGCGCGGCGGACAACAGCGACAACGCGGTGCTCGGCGCCGACTGCTTCACGGGGGGTTTCGCCGCCGCGATGTACAACGGTGCGCTCTCGAGCACGACGCTCGGAGGGTCGGTCGTCCTCTCACCCGGCGACCTCGACGAGACGGTGCAGGCGTTCATCGACTACAGCGGTGCACGCGGCCTTGCGGGGACGCTGGACGTCACGTTCGCCCGCCTCCGGGCATTCCGCGACGGCTTCCTGAACGGCTACGGCGTCTGCGCCGGGAACTACTCCGATACCAGCGTGACGCTCGGGTGAGGCTCGCGGTCCGCAACCAGCGGTCCTCAACCAGATGACGTCCGGAGCGTGACCAGGGCGCCGGCAGTCGAGGTCGATGGCCTCGTCAAGAGGTTCGGCGACTTCGTCGCGGTCGACGACGTCTCCTTCGCGGTCGAGCCAGGGGAGCTGTTCGGGTTCCTCGGACCGAACGGCGCCGGGAAGACGACGACGATCAGCATCTTGTGCACCCTCCTGACGCTCTCCGGGGGACGCGCCAGGGTGGCCGGGCACGACGTGGCGACGGAGCCCGGCGCGGTCCGCTCCGACATCGGTCTCGTGTTCCAGGAGATCACCCTCGACGACTACCTCACCGGCGCCGAGAACCTGCGGTTCCACGCCGTCCTCTACGGCTGCCCGCCGAGCAAGGTGCGCGAGCGGGCCGCTCCGCTCCTCGAGATGGTGGGTCTCACCGATCGGGCCGACCAGCAGGTCCGGAACTACTCGGGGGGGATGAAGCGCCGCCTGGAGATCGCGCGGGGGCTCCTGCACGCGCCGAAGGTCCTCTTCCTCGACGAGCCGACGATCGGGCTCGACCCCCAGACCCGCGCCCACATCTGGGAGTACGTCGACATGCTGCGCGCACGTGAGGACACGACGATGTTCCTCACCACGCACTACATGGACGAAGCCGAGCGGTGCGACCGCATCGCGATCATCGACGAGGGACGGATCGTCGCGATCGACACCCCAAGTGCGTTGAAGGCGTCGATCGGTGCCGATGTCGTGACCGTCGAGACCGCCGACGACGAGGCGGCCCGCACGCAGATCGCCGCCGGTCTCGGCATCGAGGGCGAGGTCACCGAACACGGCCTCCGGTTGCACGTCCCCGACGGCGAAGCGTTCGTGCCCGAGCTGTTCAACAAGGTCGACGTCGGCATTCGCAACGTGAATGTGCGCCGGCCGAGTCTCGATGACGTGTTCATGGAGTACACCGGACGCGACATCAGGGATGCCGAGGCGGGCACCATGGACCGGTTCAAGATGAACGCGATGACGCGCGGGTTCCGGAAGCGCTGATGGCCGACACGACACTCCCCGAGCTCGCAACGACCCGTTCGACGGTCGAGATGCCCCATGAGGGCGCACTCGTGCGCAACATGCGGGCGATGCTGATGGTGTGGCGGCGCGACATCATCCGGCTCTTCCGGATGCCGACGCGCATCGTCACCGGGATCGCCCAACCGCTGCTGTTCCTGTTCGTCCTCGGCGCCGGACTCGAGAGCGCGATCGGCGCGCGGGGCGCCGCGGGCGTCGACTACCAGGAATATCTGTTCCCGGGGATCCTTGCGATGTCGATCCTCACCTCGGCGCTGTTCTCGGCGATCGCGATCGTGTGGGACCGCGAGTTCGGGTTCATGCGGGAGATGCTCGTCGCTCCGGTGTCGCGAGCCTCGCTCGTCCTCGGGAAGGCGCTCGGTGGCGGGTCGGTCTCTGTGGTGCAGGGACTCGTGCTCGTCCTGGCCGCGCCGCTCGTGGGTGTCTCGTTCACCGTCGCCAGCTTCATGAAGATGCTGGGCTTCATGCTGCTCCTCGCGTTCTCGCTGACCGCGTTCGGGATCGTCATCGCGAGTCGGATGCAGCGCATGGAGAGCTTCCAGATGGTGATGGCGCTCGTCCTCCAGCCAATGCTGTTCCTGTCGGGCGCGATCTTCCCGCTCGTGGCGCTTCCCGACTGGCTCGGCGTCATCACCCGCATCAACCCGGCGACGTACGGCGTCGACGCGATCCGACGCGTCGTGCTGCCGACCACCGTCCCGCTCGACATCCTCGGGTGGACGGTGCCACTGTGGGCCGATGCGCTGATCACCCTGGGCTTTGGCGCCGCGATGCTCACGCTCGCGGTGAAGCTCTTCGGCAAGACGGAGTAGGGGCGGAACATGGACGGAACGAACCGCAAGCTCGTGCTGGTGCGGCGCCCGGACGGGATGATCGACGACGACACCTTCGACCTCGTCGAGGAGCCGTTCGCGGAGCTCGCCGACGGCGAGTACCGGGTGCAGAACGTGTACCTCTCCGTCGATCCGACCCAACGCATCTGGATCCGGGAGCAGGAGAGCTACCTGCCGCCGGTCGGGATCGGCGAGGTGATGCGGTCGGGCGCGATGGGCGAGGTCGTGGAGTCGCGCAACGCCGCGTACCCGGTCGGCTCGATCGTCACGGGGCTGCTAGGCTGGCAGGAGTACGCGCACTGCGGCGGCGCCGACGGTCTCGGGGGGAACGTCATCCCGCCCGGGCTGCCGCTCCGCAAGATGATGGGCGTGCTCGGCGCGACGGGTGTCACCGCGTACTTCGGCATGCTCGAGATCGGGAAGCCCCAGGCGGGGGAGACGGTCGTCGTCTCCGGTGCCGCAGGCGCGACCGGGTCGGTCGCGGCGCAGGTCGCGAAGATCCAGGGCGCTCGTGTCATCGGCATCGCGGGGTCCGACGAGAAGTGCGCGTGGCTCACCGACGAGTGCGGCCTTGATGCGGTCATCAACTACAAGACCGACGACATCCCCGCGCGCCTCGACGAGCTGTGCCCCGACGGCATCGACGTCTTCTTCGACAACGTGGGTGGGGCGACGCTCGACCAGGTGCTCGTGCGCATCGCGATCGGCGCGCGCATCGTGCTGTGTGGGGCGATCTCCACGTACAACGCCACGGAACTGCCGCCGCCGCTGTACTTCACGATGAACCTGGTGATCCAGCGCGGGCTCATGCAGGGCTTCGTCGTCCTCGACTACCTCGACCGTTTCCCGGACGCGGTCATGGCGCTCGCTGGCTGGGAGGCCGAGGGCAGGATCGCCTGGCGCGACCAGGTGGTCGAGGGTCTCGAGCGCGCCCCCGAGGCGCTCAACATGCTCTTCGCGGGCGAGAACTCCGGCAAGCTCCTCGTGCAGGTCGGGCCCGACCCGACCGCCTGATCGCGCTGGTCCACGGAGCAGGGGGCTACGGTCACGCCGTGGCCACGGTTCCGGAGACGCAGTACGCGCAGAGCGGCGATCTGAGCATCGCCTATCAGGTTGCCGGCGACGGTCCGATCGACATCCTGTTCGTCCCCGGCTTCGTTTCCAATGTCGAGCTGATGTGGGAGCGTCCCGCGTTCCAGACCATGCTCTCGAGACTCGCCGGCATCGGGAGGCTGGTCTTCTTCGACAA
>JANOWV010000369.1:0-13838 GCA_031418075.1 Actinomycetes bacterium | reverse complement strand
TTCAGAAGAGCGGCGACCAGCTCGTGGTGCGGAGCAGGCGGCTCTCCCAGTCGTCGCGCACCTCGAGCGCGTCGTGCATCCAGGTGCCGGGGGCGCGGTGCTCGGCCGGGATCTCGGAGTACAGCAGGCCGAGCAGGCGCTTCGGTTCGGTGACGCGCTGCCAGAGGATCACCTCGCCGCGCTTCCCGGAGCCGTACGCGGTCTGGAACACGCTGAGCAGCTCGAGCATCGATCGACCCCCGTGGCGACCCTCGGACAGGCTCGGTGCGTACTGGTCGTGCGCCTTGGTGAGGTAGGCGTCGAGCAGGCCCTCGTGGGGCCAGGCCGTGTCCTCCATGAAGAGGGTGAGGTCGTGGGCGGCGACTTCGGTGGGGACGGACTCGAGGTCGGCCACGGGAAGCGGTGCCCACGGCACGGGTAGCACGACCTTCGCGGTCACGTCGTGGCGGAGCTGGTCGGCGTCGTGGGCCCAGGTCCGGAGATCGCCGTCCTGGATCCTGCGGGCGAGCCGCTCCCACGCGGCACCGTCGCGGACCGCGGTGACGGTGACGACGGTGTACGCACGTCCCGATCCGTGCGCGAGGTGCAGGTAGTAGAGGAGTCGGGCGTCATCGCCGGCGGCCAGCTCGGGGAGCCAGCCGTCGCGCACGTGGGCCTCGAACGCGTCCTCCGACGCGCCGCGGACCCGGTGGACCTCGTGGAACAGCAGCACGGCAGCAGGCTCCTAGTGCTCGTCCGAGTCGGCGTCGGTGGTCAGCATCGCCAGGATCTCGTCGACCGCGCCGTCGGCGAGTGCGGCGAGCTCTTCGTCGGTGCGGTCCTGGATCGGATGGGCGACGAACACACGCGCCGGGTCGGCGCCGAGCGCCGCCGACTGCGCGTCGGCCGCGGCCACGAACTCGCTCGAGGCGATGAACAGCCCAGGGAGTCCGAGCCCTTCCAGGTTCACGATGTCGTGCACACTGCACGACGTGCACGAGCCTCAGTCGGCGAGGGCCTCGATGACCACGTCGCACTGCTGGGCGATCTCGTGGCGCAAGTCGATCGGTGCGACCTTGGTGAAGGTCGGCTTCGAGTAGCGCTTCACCTTCATCCCACGCTCGACGAGCCGGGTCTCGAGGCGGTCGAGGAAGACATCGCCGCGTGCCTTGCTGATGTCGAGCAGGCCGACGGTCGCGCCATCGAGCGAGGCCAGGCGCGGTGCACGAGCCCGAGTCGCGGCGTCGCGCTCTGCCGTGGGGTCGAGCAGGACGTGGGACATCACACGATCATGGCCGAGATGGTCGAGCGCCACCAGCGGCTGCTCATGTGCCGACCGCGACGGTGATGGGGTCGCTCCCGCCACCACCGCCGAGCCAGCCGCCGATGATGGCGGAGAAGAGCCCGGCCCGTCCGCCCACGTGGACGAGCAGCAAGCCGCCGTCGCGGAACTTGGGGAGTGGGTGCTCGGCAAATGCCTCCGGCATCCCCTCGGCGATCCCGCCCGCGCCCCGGACGAACTCGTCGCCGGGCACCTGGAGGTGGACCGCCAACGCGTCCATCAGCCGGGCACGGTCCCACCCGGCCTCCTGGAAGACGCGCGCATGCTCGGGGGAGACGACGAGCATCGCGTCGATGCCGATCATGATCTTCGGGTGCGCCACCGTGCGCAGGCACGCCGCGAACGTGGCGGTGAGCGACTCGGGCGTGCGCGAGAGCTGGTCGAGCACGACACGGGGTCCCTCCCCGGTGAACAGCGTCACGGTCGATTCGTCGGGCGCGAACCCACGCGCGACGTGCAGCGGCTCCCACGGTGAGCCGGCTTCGTCCTCGGCAAAGCAGAACGTGTACTTGCCAGGCTGGCCCTGTGTCGCGCGGTCGACGCCACCGGGGCGTCCGCCGCCCACGTTGCGGATGACCAGCTGGAGCGCCCGACCGATGGTGGCGTTGGCGCGGTTGCCCTGACCGAGCGCGTTGCCACCCGAGTTCATGCCGATGGATCGGGCGACCGGTCCGTTCACGACGACGACGGGTCCGACCGGCATCGTCGTCGCAAGCACCCCGTGGATGTTGAACGCGTCGGTGCACGCGGCTTCGACCGCGGCGAGGACCACAGGCAGATATTCGGGGCGACACCCCGCCATGACCGCGTTGATCGCCACCTTCTCGACCGTGCACTCGACGAGGTCGGGAGGGACCGTGGCCACGATCGACGACGGATCGCGCGTCGTTCCCGCGAGCATGCGAGCTACCCGCTCCGGCGTCGGCGGGACGAGGGGCAGACCGTCACTCCATCCCCGCTCGTACATCGCCTCGAGCTCGTCCTCTGCAGCACCCAGCTCCACGCGTCGCGAGGTGAGGCGGGACGCGCCGGCCGCGGCGGCGCGGGCGGCCGCGAGGTCGGGGTCCTGGGTACGGGATCCACAACCCGGTCGGTACGGGGGGAGCCCGTCGCCGAGCCCGGTGCGCCCGGTGAACGTCTCCCACTGTTCGCGTTGCCACCCGACGATGCGTTCCACCTCCTGGCCGTCGACGATGCGGAGGAGGGTGGGCACCGTGTCGAGGTCGAGGGCGAACGACACTGCGAGGTCGGTGTCATCGATCGGGTCGAGCCCTTCGGGAAATGCAGGGTCGTCCTGGGTGAAGACGGTGATCCCGGGTTCCGCGGCGAGCTGGGCGAGCACCGGGACCACGAGCGAGCACGTCGGGCAGTCGCGCTTGACGATCGCGACCAGCCCGTCGGGGAGTGCCGCGGCGTCGCTCATCGCACGGCTTCGACGATGTGGTCGATGGCGCGCGTCAGTGTGGTGAGGTCATCCGGCTCGATCGCCGGGAACATCGCGATCCGGAGCTGGTTGCGACCGAGCTTTCGGTACGACTCGGTGTCGACGATCCCGTTCGCGCGCAGTGCCGTCGCGAGATCGTCGGCGCTGACGCCGTCGAAGTCGATAGTCGCGGTGACCGTGCTGCGTTCGGCCGGCTTCGCGACGAACGGGCTGGCGAACGGGCGCGACTCGGCCCAGCCGTAGACGATCTCGGCTGACTGCTCGCAGCGTGTCGCGGCCCATTCGAGGCCACCGTTGCCGTTGATCCATTCGATCGTGTCGGCGAGCAGGAACAACGTGGTGAGCGAGGGGGTGTTGTACGTCTGCTCGAGTCTGCTGTTCTGGAGCGCGATGAAGAGGTCGAGAGACGGCGGGCACCACCGACCGGAGGCCGAGATGGTCTCGATTCGCTCGATCGCGGCCGGGGAGCACGCCGCGACCCAGAGCCCACCTTCGGATCCGAACACCTTCTGTGGTGCGAAGTAGTACACGTCGAACGCCGAAGGGTCGATGCGCATCGCGCCCGCGGCCGAGGTCGCGTCGACGAGCGTGAGGCCGGTGTCGGCGGGTCGGCGGACCGTGGTCATCACGCCGGTGGAGGTCTCGTTGTGGGTGAGCGCGTAGGCGTCGACTGAGTCGTCGGCCACCGGCTCGGGGTGGGTTCCCGGCTCGGACTCGATCACGACCGGGTCGTCGAGGTGCGGTGCGGCGCGACTCGCGGCGGCGAACTTCGAGGAGAACTCGCCGAACACGAGGTGTTCGCTGCGGCGTTCGATCAGGCCGAAGACGGCGCAGTCCCAGAACGCAGTCGTGCCGCCGTTGCCGAGGAGGACCTCGTACCCGTCGGGGAGGTCCCAGAGGTCGGTGAGCCCGGAGCGCACCCGGCGCACGATGTCGCGAACGCCGTCGCGACGGTGACTGGTCCCGAGGAGCGTCGGCGCGACCGCGGCGAGGTGCGCGACGGCCTCCGGTCGGACCTTCGACGGGCCGGAGCCGAACCGACCGTCACTGGGCACCAGCTCGGGAGGGAGCACGACGTCAGCGGGTTCGGTCACCATGGGCGACCCAGCCTACGGGGTTGGGTCGTTGCGCTCCTCGAACCAGCGGGGGCGTTCTCGCCGCGCCCATCGCGCGTTGATCGTGCCGCGGCGCATGGCTCCCAGCGCCTCGGGATCCCGCAGCGCGAACAGCACGTGCCCTCCGACGGCGAGCCAGATCCCGAGCGCGGTCCAGTCGTGGACGAACGTCGCGCCCGTCCGCCACGCGAGGGGGAAGGGATCGAACCACTTCATGATCGATCCGCTCCCCAGCATCAGCACGATCGCGGCGCCGAGGAAGGTCGCATTGAGCTTCTGTCCGGGGTTGAACTTCCCCAACCGGGCGTCGGGCCGGGTGTGGCGCCGCATCCACGTGCGGTCGTCGGGCGACCAGCGGTTGAGCCGGCCGAGGTCGGCGCGCAGCGACCGGCCCCATCGGCCGAGGAGGCCGAGCACCAACGGGATCGGCAGGGCGATTCCCGCGATGACGTGCAGGTCGCGCACGAGGACGCGTCGTCCGACGAGCGTGCTGAGCGGACCCGCGTACAGCGCAGCCCCGGTGAGCATCAGCACGAAGAACAGGGATGCGGTAGTCCAATGGATGATCCGCTCGGTGCGGTCGAAGCGGACCAGGTCGGGTTCGACGGATGGCTGCGTCAGTCCGGTGGTCACGTCGCCTCGTCGTCGCGTCCGTTCGACCGGCCGACCCAGCCGTCGACGTCGTAGCCGCGCTGCTCCCAGTAGCCGGGCTCGACCTTCTCGGTGAGCTCGATCGCTTCCAGCCACTTGCACGACTTGTAGCCGTACATCGGCGCCACGTAGAGACGCGCCGGCCCGCCGTGCGCGCGGGATATCGGCTCGCCTTCGAGCTCGTACGCGACGAGCACGTCGTCGCGCCGGGCTTGTTCGAGGGTGAGGCTCTCGGAGTAGGCGCCGTCGAACGAGACGAACCGCACCGCGGTCGCACGCGCATCGACGCCGGCGCGGTCGAGCAGATCGCGCAGGCGTACACCCGTCCACGCGACGTCGGGGACGCGCCATCCGGTGACGCACTGGAAGTCGCGGGTGATGTGGGTCGGTTCCATCGCGACGAGGTCGGCGAAGTCGAGGTGGAGGTCGCGATCGACCAGACCTCGAACCGCGAGTCGGTACTCCGCGCGGCTTCGGTCGGGGAGGGAGCCCGTGACGGTGTAGATCCGGAACCGGCCGATCGGGAGCAGCGAGAGGAACCCGGTGGGATCCCGCGCGACCACCGGCCCGATGGTCCGTTCGAGCCATCGCTGCACGGTCGCACCACCGGCCACGCCGAGGGCGCCCAGACCGAGGAGCCCCAGGAACGCCCGCCGACCGACCGGCGTGCCTCTGGTCGCCGAGGTTCCGGGTGCCGAGGTTCCGGGTGGGGGATCGGCGTCGTTCGTGGGTGCCATCACGAGGAGTACGGAGGGGCCGGTGCACCCGGATTCCCCCGAGATCGCGGCAGTACCAACCGCACGTGGGGTAGGGCGGGTCAGCCGAGGGCGACGATCTCGTCGAAGGAAGCGACGAGGTGCTCGCGGAGCACGTCGGTGTCGGGGATCGCGCGCCGGTCCGTCGTGACGCCGATGCAGCACGTCCCGCAGTGGCTGAGGAGCACGACGTTCGCGGCAGCACCGGAGACCGGTCCGAACGCGTAGATCTCCTGCACCTCTGTCCCACACAGATAGAGGGGGAATGGTGAGCCGGGGACGTTGCTGGTGATGAAGTCGGCGCCCTTCAGCATCGAGCCGAACAGGGCCGTGGCGATGCGCCGGGGGAGGCGGTTGAGCAGGGTTGCGAGGTGTCCCGAGAGTGCAACCGCGGGTTCGGCGCGCAGCGCCTTGCACCGGGCCGAGATCTCGGCGATGCGCTCGGTCGGATCGACGATCGCCAACGGCACGACCAGCCGTGCGGTGGTGAAGTGGTTCCCGCCCATGGCCGCAGCGTCGCCCCGGATGTTGATCGGCATCATCATCCGCAGCTCGTCGGGCGTCATCCCGCGAGCCTCGTGGTACGTCCGCAGACCCCCGAGCACTCCGGCGACGAACACGTCGTTGAGGGTGGCGCCGACCGCCTTCGACGCGCGCTTGAGATCGTCGAGCGGGACCGAGAGCGTGGTGACCCGTCGATCGAGGCTGCGGTCGCTGATCGTCGGCGACAACGGGTGCGGTGCAGGTTGCAGGAATCGGGCGATCGAGCCGACGGCCCGCGACGCCGACGTGACGGCGCCGGCAGCGTCGTCGCGAAGCCACCGAGCTGTCGCGAGGAGGCCGGACGCGACTCCCTTCACGTTCGTCGCGGTGCGTTGCGCCTGCCACTCGAGTCCGCGGGGGAGGAGGCTCAGGGGGGTGAACACGGGGAGCACCGGCGGTTGCGGGTCGGGCGCACGCGTCTCCGGCTCGCGTTCGAAGTCGAACAGCATCATGAGGAGCTTCATCCCACCGACGCCGTCGCTGATCGAGTGGTGGACCTTGAGCACGATGGCGGCGCGCTTGTGAGGGAGCGCTTCGATGAGCGTGCATTCCCAGAGCGGTCGCGACCGGTCGAAGTCCCCCATCGCGGCGGTTGCTGCGACGTCGAGCACCGCGTCGAACGACCGCGGCTTGGGGGCGCGCACCCGGCGGACGTGGTAACCGAGGTCGAAGTCCGGGTCCGCCGACCAGGCCGGGGGTCCGATCCGCACCGCGGGCTCGACCACTCGTTGGCGTAGCCGTGGGATCAGGCGCGTGCCCCGGTCGAGCCGGTCGAGGAGGTCGTCCCAGGCCGGGGCGTGGTCGAGCACGAGCGCCGTGACGATCGTGGATCGCAGGGCGGGATCACGATCGATGTTCCACATCAACGCGTCGGCATCACCGAGCGCATGCTCGAACCGGTCCGCCATGTGCGCCTCCTCCGCGTAGGGAGGTCAGGCTCCGTACTTCTGGAGCCGACCACCGTTGGCGAGCATCAATGCCATCAGGTCCTTGAGTGGTCGTTGCCCGAGGCCACCGCCGAGGCAGTGCAGCTCACCGAACTGCTCGGCCCGGTCGCGACCGCATTGTTCGCTCCACAACAGCGCAGGTACCGGGTGCCAGGAATGCGCGGCCATCTGGCTCGGGGTCGAGTGGTCGCCCGTGACCGCGATGACGTCTGGACCGAGCCGGCGGATCTCGGGCAGCGCCGCGTCGAGCGCTTCGATCGCCGCGATCTTTCGGGCCCGGTCGCCGTCCTCGCCGGCGGAGTCGGTTCCCTTGTGGTGGAGGAAGAAGTAGTCGTACTCGGCCCAAGCGTCGGTGAGGATCCCGAGCTGGTCCTCGAGGTTCTTCGCGTTCCCGAGGACGTCCATCCCGAGCAGTCGGGCGATGCCCCGGTACATCGGATAGACGGCGACGGCCGCGGCGCGCAGCCCGTAGCGCTCGAGGAACCCAGGGAGCTCCCGGTGGGTGTCGACGCCGCGCAGCAGCAAGCCGTTGGCGCGCGGCTCGCTCGAGAGGACGTCGCGCACCTGGGCCGAGAGATCGGAGAGCAGCGCGGCGCTCCGCTCGGCCTCGGGTACGAGCCCGACCGGAACGGACGGTGGGACGCCCGTGTGCTGTGGATCGGTGTCGGAGATGCGGGGGTCGAGGCCGGCCCCGCGCAGCACGACCAGGCAGCGGTGCTCGCGCTCGTGGCGGAAGAACACCTCGACACCGTCGAGGTGCACGCGCTCCTGCAGCAGCTCCACGATCCGGCGGGCGTCATCGTCGGCGAGTCGTCCGGCACGACGATCGCTGATCGTGCCGTCGGCGGCGAGCGTGCAGAGGTTGCCGCGTGCGGCGAGGTCACCGGCGCCGAGCTCGAAGTCGAGGCCGGCTGCCGAGAGTGCGCCCCGCCCGAGCTCGAACTGCATCGGGTCGTACCCGAACAGCCCGAGGTGGCCGGGCCCCGAGCCCGGGGTGATGCCGGGCCCGACGGGCTCGCAGAGTCCGGAGATGCCCTCGACGGCGAGCGCGTCGAGGTTCGGGGTCGCGGCTTCCTCGAGCTCCGTTCCGTGCTGGGCGTCGGCGTATCCGCCGAGCCCGTCCATGACGATGAGGAGGAGCTTCGAGTCTGCCGGTTGGTGCAACGACGACAGGTCCATCGCCCCGAACGCTAGCCCCCGGCCCCCGAGGGCTTCGCAGGCCGAGACGTCGTGGTCGTCGAGGCCCGGGCGATGGTGGTCGTGGTGGTCGTCGTCGGGTTCTGCCATGAGACGAGGTCGAACGTCGCCCGCATCGCCGCGAGCACCGCCGCCGCGATCCGGTCCCCGCCCGATCGGGTGAAGTGGACTCCGTCCCCGGCTCGGACCTGGACGATCGTCCCGTCGAGGTTGCCCAGATAGTCGGCGTAGCCCCCACCGGGTGCTGAAAGGGCCGGCACCGTGTCGACGAACACGACCTTGCCCGGGCGGCGCTCGGCCTCGGTGCGGATGATGTCGTTGATCAGCCGATACCGCGTGTCGAATCGCTCGCCGTTGCGCATCGGTGGGATTCCGACCCAGAAGATCGTTGTCCCCTTGGCCGTCACGAAGTCCATGAGGCCGCCGACGCGTCGTCGGTACTCGGTCTCCCACTCAGAGGTGCCGAACGGGCCCGTCCCACCTTCACCGGTGAGGGGCTGGTCGTCGTTCGACCCGAGCGCGAGCACGAGCGCGTCGGGGACGGAAGCGAGTCCCGCGATGTACGCGGGCCAGTTGAACACCTCCGGACGCGCGAGGCCGGTCGAGACATGGCTGTCGACCGGCCCGAGGAGCCCGATCACGCCAGTGGCGAGCCCCTGGTTGACGACCGACTGGCCGGGGGTCTCGGCGAGCGAGTCGCCGGCGACATAGATCGCGAGCTGGTGCGACGGTGAGAACGACTCGACCGGCGGCGGCACGGAAGGTCCACCTGCCGTCTGCGGGAGCGTCGGGCTCGGAAGGGTGAGGTCGATGTGGTCGTCGTCGCCGCGTCCGATCAGCTTCTTGAGCGCGACCCGCGGCTGATCGAGCCCGATGGTGTGGCTCACGTCGAAGAGCGCGTCACCGAGGAACGTCGACACGTCGCGTCGCCAACCGACCGGCTGCCCGAGCGCGGTCTTGCGGATGCCAGGAGCGTTCAGGAGCGAGCCGACGAGCAGGGCGACCACCGCGATGACCCAGATCCGCGCGACCGGCATCGTTCGCCTCGGGGCTGCTTGTGACCCGTCGGCGTGGTCTTCGGCGCGCCAGTGGATCCCGCGACGTTCGGGCTGGAGTCGGCGAGTGAGTGTTGAGCCTCTTCGGCGGGGGGTCATGGCGGGCTCAGAACCTGAAGTAGATGAAGGGGGAGACGCCGCTCGGGCCCGTGGTGTTGATCACGAGCAATGCGACGCCGAGCACGATGCCCTGGGTGACGGGGGCGAGATAGGAGAAGCGCGCCATGGCGCGGTTCCATGCCTGCTTGGGCAGGTACTGCTCGACGAACGCGACCGCGATCGCGAGGAGCACACCAACCGTGACGAGCGGTGCACGATCGAACCAGTGCGACGGGTCCACGAGCCGACCGAGGATGTCGAATGCGTTCGTGAAGGTCTCGGCGCGGAAGAACACCCAGGCGAGGCACACCACTTGAAACGTCCCGAATCGCGCGAGATTGCGGCGCAGCCGGGTATCGGGTGGTTCGGGCAGGTCGAGCGCCTCACGGCGTGACCGTCGCGCGTGCTCGAGCACCATGAAGCCGCCGTGGATCGCGCCCCACACGACGAACGTCCAGGCGGCACCGTGCCAGAGGCCTCCGAGCACCATCGTGATCATCAAGTTGCGGTACGTGCGCCAGCGGCCGGCGCGGTTCCCGCCGAGAGGGATGTAGAGGTAGTCGCGCAGCCAGCGCGAGAGCGTCATGTGCCATCGCCGCCAGAAGTCCTGGATCGACGTCGCGGTGTACGGACTGTCGAAGTTCTGCGGGAACCGGAATCCGATGAGCAGCGCGATGCCGATCGCGATGTCCGTGTAACCGCTGAAGTCGGCGTAGATCTGGACCGCGTACGCGTAGATCGCGACGAGGATCGTCAGTCCCGAGTGTTGCCCCGGGGACGCGAAGACCGGGTCGACGATCTGGGTGCCGAGCAGATTGGCGATCACCACCTTCTTGGCCAGTCCGACCGTGATGAGGAAGAACGCGCGGCTGGCATCGATACGTCGTGGGTCGTGGCGCGACTTGAGCTGCGGCATGAACTCGGCCGGTCGCACGATCGGCCCGGCGACGACGTGCGGGAAGAAGGAGAGGAGGACGGCGAAGTCGATCAGTCGCCCGGGTTCGAAGGTGCGGCGATAGATGTCGATGACGTAGCTCAGGGCTTGGAACGTGAAGAACGAGATGCCGACCGGGAGCGTGATCGCGACGATGGAGGGTGCGAGGTGGATCCCGAGCCGCTCGAGCGTGTTGGTCGCACTGGTGACGAAGAACTCGTAGTACTTGAAGTAGCCGAGCACCCCGAGGTTCGCGAGGACTGCGAGGGTGAGCCAACGCCTCCGGATCTTGTCGTCGTCGGACCGGTGGATCCGTTCGGCGAGGAGTTGGTTCACGATCGTGGACGCGGCGATCAGGAAGCAGAAGCGCCAGTTCCAGTACCCGTAGAAGAAGTACGACGCCGAGAGCATGAACAGCTTCCAGCGCCGACGCCTCGGCATCAGCAACCAGCTGATCGGCAGCACGATCATGAAGAAGATCGCGAAGGTGATGGTCGGGAAGAGCATGGGTACCGACCAGTCTCGCACCCGCGTTCGGGATTGCCGGAACCTCGGCGGAATCCCTCGCTAGTGCTGGGAACGACCCCGGTCGATGACGGCAGCGCGACGGCGCTCGATCTCATCGAAGTCGACGCGGTATGAGCGGAAGACGGCTTGCTCGTTGGCGAGCGCGTCGCCCACGGTCAAGCGGGCGTTGTCGTCATAGAGATGCTTCAGGTGCTGCACGGTCGGTCCGTCGTTCCCGGCGATGTCTCGCGCGAGGCGGCGCGCGGTGGGGAGGAGCTCGTCGTGCTCCACCAGGTGGTTGACGAGGCCGATCCGGTAAGCCTCTGCCGCGTCGACGAAGTTGCCGGTGAGGCTCATCTCCTTCGCGCGTCGGAGCCCGACCACCATTGGGAGGTAGACGCTCATCCCGCCCCCGGGTGTCACCCCCACGCGCGCATGTGTGTCGGCGAACGTCGCACGAACGGATGCGACGAGGAAGTCGCAACCGAGCGCGAGCTCGAAGCCGCCAGTTACGCAGGCTCCGTTGATCGCGCCGATGACGGGCTTCGTCATCTCCCACACGGCCTGGATCGGGTTCGTCCACCGCGGCCCGCCCTCGTCGCCGCCGCCCCCGCGGAGGTTCTCCCCGCCTGCACCGAGCTCCTTGAGGTCGAGGCCGGCACAGAACGCGGGGTCGGCGCCGGTGAGCACGACGACGTCGACGTCGTCACTCGCTTCGGCTTCGGCGAGCGCCGCGGCCGACGCGAGGTGCAGCGCGGTGTTGAGGGCGTTGCGGGCCTCGGGTCGATCGAGCGTGACGGTGCACACCCCCGACTCCCTCTCCACCCGAACGAGATCGCTCACGGGTGAGACCGTAGCGGCGCCGGCTCAGGCGATCTCGTAGCGCAGGTGCACCTCCACGGAGAGACCGAGGGTCCCGGGCTCGATCGGAGCGCTGGCCTCGGCCGTGCTCTTGGCGTCGGCCAACGGAAGGGGTGTTCCCTCGGGCGTCGACGTCTCCTCGATGCTGAGCAGCCGGCCGAGCGTGACGTCGCCGGCCTGTGCGAGCTGCTCCGCCTGGACCCGCGCCTGACGGACTGCCTCGGCGCGCGCGCGTGCGACGAGCCTGCTGTTGTCCTCGAAGGAGAAGGAGAGGCCCCGGACGACGATCTCGTCGCTGGCGATCTGGGTGACCGCGTCGACCACCGATCCCGCGGTGTCGAGATCGCGCAAGGTGACGTCGAGGGTGTTCGACACGGAATATGCGATGACTGCCGTGCCATCGTCGTTCGTCACGGGCCAGACGGAGAGTTCGGCGGTCTGGGTGTCGTCCTCGGCGACGTTGGCGTCGCGGAGCCGAACCAGCACCTTGCGCAGCAGTTCGCTGTTGCGGGAGAGGGCCTCTGCCGCGCTCCTGGCGCGCACTTCGATACCGAGCACGAGGTCGAGAACATCCGGCGTCCCGCGCACGATGCCAGTACCGGTGACGTCGATCGTTCGCGGCATCGCCGAGTCGGCCTCGGACGCGGCGCCGGCAGCCGGACCACCGACGAACGAAGCGACGATGGCGAGGCTCACGGCAGTTGCGATGGCCAGGAGCGCGCGCGGACGTGTGCGGGCGTCACGCTTCGGGAGGGTCAGTGCAGTCATTGGTGCCTCCGGGTTCGTGGGGGTTCGACGAGATGAGACGCTCGTCGAGGCCCCCCGGTTCCCGGGTGTTGCCAGGAATCAAGTGGTGGCGGGACCCTCCGGAGGACCGTGCCCGGCGGCGACCGCATCCTCGAGGAAGCGGGCGAGCACCTCCTCGGACTCCTTGGCGTTGTAGACGTCTTCTTCGAGTGACCACAGACCGTCGCCCGCGTAGCGCAGGATCACGACGACCGCGAACTTGTATTCGCCGGTCATCCCGGGAAGTGCGTCGAAGACGTTCCAGCAGTACAGGACGACGCGGTCGTCCTCGATCATGTACCACTCGGTGGGGAAGCTCATCCCCGAGACCGACGCCATCGTCTCGGTGATCCAGGCGCGGATCTCTTCCCGACCGTGGAACACGCCCATCTCGTGCTCGACGTACTCGGCGTCGGGAGTGAACTGGTCGGCCCACGCACTCCAGTCGTTCGCCTTGCCGCGCTCGACGTACTTGTGGAACTCGGCTTCGACTTCGTCGCGCGGGAAGGTCGGCATGGACTCCGCCCGTCAGCCCGCGAGCCGCGTGCGCAGCGTGTCGACACCAGGACCCGACAGATCGGTGAGCGCCGCCGGCCGCCCCGCGATGGCCATGGCGATCGCCTCGGCGGTCCCGGTGACCTCGGGATCCCCGGCGTCGCCGAGGCTCCAGTCGAGGTCGGTGGCGCGCAGGTGCAGGCCGCGGAGCCGCTTCTTCCCGGGGAGCAGGCTGCTTCGGCTCTTCGACACGTACGCGAGCGTGATCGCGAGTGCCTCGGGCGACGGCTGGCCGCTGATCCCGAGCGCCCGCCGGATGTCCTGGCCGTGCACGACCTCGTCGCTCAGGATCCCTTCCGGCTTGATGCCCGGAGGCTTGATGCGCGAGCCGATGATTCCGCGCAAGCCGGCCGCGAGCTCCGCGGTCGGCGCGGTCCCGAACTCGATCGCGCCCTCGGTGATCATCTTGTTGATCCGGAACCCGGACTTGACCGTCGCCTTCAGCGCATCGCCCAGGGTCATCGTGGCGCCTTCGGTCATATGGGCAACGACGTCGCGCACCTTCCACGCCGTGCAGAGTGACGGTGCATCCCACTGCTGCGGTGTGAGCGAGTCGGCGAGGTCGGCGAGCTCGCCACGGGTTGCGTCGACGACGGTCCAGGTGTCCATGGTCCCCCCTTGCGAGCCCTGCTTCGGCTGCCGAGCCCGCGGCGCAGCCTACGCTCCGATGGTGACGACGGCACCGCCGGATCATGTGTTCGCGATCGAGGGTGATCGCTTCGTCCCCACCGCGCTCGCGAGCGGACCCTGGTCACCCAACGCGATGCACGGCGGTGCCCCCGCCGCGCTGCTCGCCCGGGAGCTCGAGCGGCGCGATCCGGGACCTGCCCCTTCGTGGTCCGCCTCTCGATCGATCTCTTGCGTCCGGTGCCACTCGTCCCGCTCGCGGTCGTCACCCGGACGGCTCGGCCGGGCCGGAAAGTGCAATGGATCGACGCTTCCCTGTTCGCCGACGGCGTGGAGGTTGCGCGGGCCGATCGGAAGATCTGTGCAGTCGCTGCTCATCGACCAGCTACCGAGGGAGGCGCGATGAGATGCTTCGTCACCGGCGCGACGGGTGCCGTGGGG
>JANOWV010000368.1:0-1598 GCA_031418075.1 Actinomycetes bacterium | reverse complement strand
GGCGCGTCATCGACGACGCGGTCGGGTTCACGATGAGGAGCAGTCGCACGGGGAGTGCAGGCTAGGCGACTCCTACGATGCGCATCGTGGCGAACGATCGAGCGCTCCGAGCCCTCAACGACGAGATCACGGGCTGCCGGGCCTGTCCCCGCCTGGTCGCCTGGCGGGAGCAGGTCGCCGTCGAGAAGCGGGCCTCGTTCCGGGACTGGGACTACTGGGGTCGCCCGGTGCCCGGGTTCGGTGATCCCGAAGCCCGGATCCTGGTCTTCGGTCTTGCGCCTGCGGCGCACGGCGCCAACCGGACCGGTCGGGTCTTCACGGGCGATCGTTCGGGCGACTGGCTGTATGCCGCGCTGCATCGGGCCGGGCTCGCGAACCAGTCGGAGGCAGTGTCGGTCGACGACGGGTTGCGGCTCCACGACACGTACGTCGCCTCGGCGGTCCGGTGTGCACCACCCGAGAATTCGCCGACGACGGAGGAGCGTGACCAATGCCTCCCCTTCGCCACCCGCGAGCTCGCACTCCTCGAACGAGTGCGCGTGATCGTGGCGCTGGGTGGCTTCGCCTACGCAGCACTGTGTCGGATGCTCGGTGCGATCGATGTCGCGGTTCCCCGGCCGCGCCCGAAGTTCGCCCACGGGCTCGAGGTTGCCACCGAGCGGGCGACGATCCTCGCCTGCTTCCACCCGAGCCAGCAGAACACGTTCACCGGTCGGCTGACCGAGACGATGCTCGACGACATCTTCGCCCGCGCCACGGTCCTCGCCGCCGAGTGAGGGCGGCCGAGTGAGGGCCGCCGATTGGCGGCCAGGCGGTTAGAGCAGGGCGAGGATCTCGCCGGTCGCGTAGACGACCGCGATCGTTCCCAGGACGATCCCGACGAGCTTGCGGAGCATCCGGTCCGACGAGCGGATCGCGAGGAACGAGCCGAGGCGGGCGCCGGGGACGACGCCCACGGCCAGCGGGAGCGCGAAGAGCCAGTCGATGTGGCCCAGCAGCGCGTGCGTGATCGTGCCCGGGATCGCCAGGATCCCGACGCACGCGAGCGACGTGCCGAGTGCCTCCTTGAGCGGGAGCCCGATCCATCCAGTGAAGGCCGGGACCATCAGGATCCCTCCGCCCACGCCGAGCAGCCCTGAGAGCCCGCCGGCCCCGAGCCCGGTGAGCACGAGCCGCCACGACTCGTCCCGCACAGGGAGCTCGGAGCCGGGCTCCGCGACGATCTCGGCACCGGGCCCGGCATCGGTGGCGCCCTCGATGGCCAGCTCGTCGGGGGCTTCCACGCGGCGGGGTGGTCGACTCAGCTTGTAGGCGCTGAACGCGACGAGCCCCGCGGTGAGGATCTGCAGGGCGTGGCCCTTGCCGGGGACCTGGTCGACGAGCAACGCCCCACCGACCGAAGCGGCCACGCCGCTGAGCGCGGTCCACAGCATCACTCGGACGTTGAGCAGCTCTTCCTTGCGGTAGCGAAGTGCTCCGCTGATCGACGCGGGGAAGATCGACGGCAGTGTCGAGCCCACCGCAGTGATCGGTCCCGCGCCGAGCGCTCGGATGGCGGGGGTCGAGATGACAGCACCACCGACGCCGAACATGCCCGA
>JANOWV010000367.1:0-2519 GCA_031418075.1 Actinomycetes bacterium | reverse complement strand
TTTCCCCGGAGATCCTGCCCTTCGCCCGCGGCGAGGCGCGCGAGCCGCCGACGCGTCACATCGATCAGGTGACCGACGATGTCGTCTCGGGCATCCCGATCCGGATCTATCGACACGACGCGCCGGCCACGGGCATCGTCGTCTACTTCCACGGGGGTGGGTACTGCATCGGCAGCATCGGGCTCATGGACAATGTCGCCCGAGAGCTCGCGCACGCGTCGAAGGCGACGGTGGTGTCCGTCGGGTACCGGCTGGCTCCTGAAGACCCGTACCCGGCCGGGCTCGACGACTGTGAGGCCATCACTCGGTGGGCGCTGGCCAACGCCGAGGATCTCGGCTCCACACCTGCACGCGTCGCGGTGGTCGGGGAGAGCGCGGGTGGGAACCTCGCCGCGTCCGTGTCGCTCCGGCTCCGGGGGAGCGGGGAAGTCCCCCTCGCGGGTCAGGTGCTCATCTACCCGGGAACCGACGGCGACTCCTGGGAGCACGCTTCGCGTCACGAATTCGAGGGGATCGTGCTCACGCGCTCGGCGATGAACATGTATTGGGGGAACTACTCGGCCGGCCGAGATCTCAGCCGAGACCAGTTCGCCTGTCCCCTGCAGGCGGAGACGCTGACCGACCTCCCGCCCGCGCTCGTCGTCCTCGGCGGCTGCGACCTCCTGCGCGACGAGGGTCGTGCGTACGCTCGTCGTCTCGTCGAGGCAGAAGTGCCGGTGGACGAGGTCTGCTACGCGGGACAGCCGCACGGGTTCGTCAACTTCGGACTCCCGGCGGCGGACGACGCGTTCGCAACGATCGGCGCGTGGCTCACCGCGGCGTTCGAACCGACGGACTTCGTCGCGTAGCGCGGCGAGGTCGCCCTCGAACGTGAGAAGGTTGGCAACATGACGGACGGAAGTGATGTCGGCCTTCGCCAGCTACGTGTCGGCCGGGTGAGCATCCTCACCATGGATCGGCCCGAGGTGCGCAACGCACTCTCGATGGCGATGCTCGGTGCCCTGCATCGCGCGCTCCAAGAGATCGCGGACGACGGCGACATCGGGGCCGTGGTGCTGACCGGTGCCGGCGATCGGGCCTTCTGCTCCGGAATGGACCTCAGGGAGTTCACGGCCGGGGAACCGAGGCCCGACACCGGGGTCCGCATCGAGCCGGGTGATCCGGTGCTGCCCTGGGACTATCCGAAGCCGATGGTGGCCGCTGTGAACGGCGCAGCAGTCGCCGGTGGCTTCGAGCTCGTCCTCGCCTGCGACCTGGTCGTCGCCTCGGTCGATGCGAAGTTCGGGTTGGCCGAGGTGCGTCGCGGGCTGATCGCTGCGGGCGGGGGAACCATGCTCGCGACCAGGATCCCGCTGACGGCCGCGCTGGAGATCACGCTGCTCGGCGAGCCGATCACCGCGCACCGCGCGTTCGACCTCGGACTCGTGAACCGCGTGGTCGCCCCGGAATCGGTCCTCGACACGGCGGTCGACCTCGCGGGTCGGCTCGCGCAGAACGGGCCCCTCGCCATGCAGCTCACCAAGCGCCTCGTACGAGGATCGGTGGATGCCGGACCCACATCCGGTCGGCCGACCGGTGCGCAGATCCAGGAGATCTTCTCGAGCGCCGATGCTCAGGAAGGAGCGCTCGCGTTCATCGAGAAGCGCGAGCCACGGTGGACGGGTCGATGAACGCACGCGCGGCCCGGTGCCTCGCGTACGGACCTCCCGCGAGCCTGGTCGTGGAGACGGTCGAGGTCGGTGACCCCGGCCCCGGCGAGGTCACCGTCGAGGTGCACGCCGCTGCCGTCAACTTCCCCGACGTCCTGATCGTGGCGAACGAGTACCAGGTGTCGGCGCCGCCCCCGTTCACGCCGGGCAGCGAGCTCGCGGGTGTCGTCGTCGCGGTGGGCGAGGGGGTCACCAGTCTCTCGGTCGGCAACGAGGTCTTCGGGCAGGTGTTCGTGGGTGCGTTCGCGCAGATGGCGGTGATGCCCGCCGCGTCGCTCCAGCGGGTCCCCGATGGTGTCGACATGCAGTCGGCGGCGGCGTTCGGTGTCGCGTACACGACCGCGTACCACTCGCTGCGCAGCATCGCCGCCGTGCAACCGGGCGACTGGGTGTTGGTCCTCGGGGCCGCCGGTGGCGTGGGACTCGCCGCCGTCGAGCTCGCAGCGACGATGGGTGCCCGCGTCATCGCCGCCGCGTCGTCGCCGGAGAAGCTCGCGCAGTGCCGCGCCAAGGGGGCGACCGAGGTCGTCGACTACGAGCGTGAGGACCTCAAGGTGCGGGTCAAGGAGCTGAGCGGTGGTGGTGTCGACGCGGTGATCGATCCGGTCGGGGGTGCCGTGACCGACCCCGCACTCCGCGCCACCCGATGGGGTGGGCGCTACGTGATCGTGGGCTTCGCGTCCGGTGAGATCCCCCGGATCCCGGCGAACCTCGTGCTGCTCAAGGGCGTCATCGTGCGTGGCTTCACCTTGCAGGGACTCATGGAGCATGCCCCCGATGACCGAGCGCGCGACGTGGCTGAGCTGTTCG
>JANOWV010000366.1:0-3237 GCA_031418075.1 Actinomycetes bacterium | reverse complement strand
GCAGCTCGCTGCGGGATCGCACACGGTCGCGTTCGCGTACCGGTGCGACGAACCGTGGGGCGGTGGGCGGGGAACGCTGCTCGTCGACGGCACCGTCGTGGCCGAAGGGATGTTCCGGCGCTTCACCCCGATGCGCTGGTCGATCACCGGCGCGGGCTACACGTGCGGGTACGACGGAGGCTCCGCGGTGACACCGCGCTACCAGGGTCCGTTCGAGTACGAGGGCACCTTGCACAAGGTGATCGTGGAGACCGAGCCGGAGGCCGGCCCGGCGAACTACCAGGCCGCGGCCGAAGCCGCCCTCCGCGAGCAGTAGCCGCGCTCCCTTCTCTTGATGCGTTGCTCAACTCCTATGGCAGGGTGAGAAGCGATCCGAGTGCGCCGGGTGACGATGCGCTTCATCGCCCGACCTCTCCGTCGATCTGCTCGCGCAGGATGTCTGCGTGCCCGGCGTGACGCGCGGTCTCCTCGACCATGTGCACGAGCAGCCAGCGCATCGACATCGGCTCGGGTGCAGTGCTGGCGATCGCCGCCCGCTGGTCGAGGTCGCTGCACTCGGCGACGATCACGTTGCTCGTGGCGCAGACGGCACGGTAGTCGGCGACGACTGACATGACCGTGTCGCCATCGTCGAGTTCCACTCCAGGGACCGGGACGTCGAGGCCCGCGAACGTCCACTGGAACCAGGCCACCTCCACCATGGTGAGGTGCTTCACCAGGCCGAGCAGGCTGGTGCCGCTGTCGACCATCGGGCGACGGACCGCCCCGTCGTCGACTCCCTCGGCCTTCCTGACGATCGAGTCTCGGAGGTAGTCGAGGAACGCCACCAGGGTGGTGCGCTCGTCGGCGTTCGGGAACGGGGTGCGGTGGTCAGGCATTCGACGAGCGTCGCAGAATTTCCGCGGTTCCTGCTCGTTCGATGTCACACCCGCCTGGCACCATCGTCTCCATGGGCATGATCGAACATACGTTCGTAGCCGATGAACCGGAGCTGAGCCCACTGGTGGATCAGCTTCGCCACCTGGCCAAGACGGTCGAGCCGGGCCGGTACGCGGGCCCCGATGCTGCGAGGCTCACCAAGGTGGCGGCCGAGGGCGAGCGACTCTGCGCATTCTTGAAGGTCGAGTTCGCACGGCGCGCCGAGGAGACCCACGCGTGGCGCGGGGGACGTGCCGCGAGCCCTGAGCAGTGGCTCGCGGAGACGTCGGGCTGTTCCGAGGGCCAAGCCCGGGACGCGCTGTCGACCGCGCGTCGCGTCGAGACCATGCCCGCGACCAGAGACCGGCTGCGATCCGGCCGACTCTCCCTCGGCCAGGCGTCGCAGGTGGCTGCCGGCGCCGCGGTCGACCCGAGCGCGGAGTCCCACCTCCTGAAGACTGCGTCCCGATCGGGGATGCGTGGCCTGCGAGCGGAGAAGGAGCGGATCGTGGCGGCGGCCACAGACCAGGAGGCCGCCGCCCGCCGCGCCCATCGCGACCGCCACCTCCGCGTGTGGAACCAGGGCGCCGCGACCCATGGCAGCTTCTCGGGCCCGACGGCCGCAGTCGCCGATCTGCTCGAAGCCCTCGAGCCGCTCACGCAGCGGCGGTTCGATGCCGCACGCACGGCGGAGCGGCGCGAGTCCCACGACGCCTACCGCTTCGACGCGCTGCTCGACCTCGCCCACACCGGTGCGAGCGCCGGCGCGCGCCCGAAGCACGTCGCCCGCGTGCGGGTCGACCTGCCCGCGCTGCTCCGGGGCCATACCCAGCCGGGTGAGACGTGCGAGATCCCCGGGGTCGGTCCGGTTCCGGTGTCCCACGCGCGCGAGGTGCTCTCGCATGGGCTCCTCCAGCTGGTGGTCACCGATGGCGTCGATGTCCAGACCGTCGTCTCGACCACCCGCCACGTGCCCGCGCCCCTGAAGATCGCAATCGCCGAACGCGACCGCACCTGCAAGATCCGCGGGTGTGACTGCGACCGGAACCTGCACCGACATCACACCAGGGAGTTCGCGAAGTCCGGGCGCACCACCTACTCCGAGCTCGGCAACCTCTGCAGCCGACATCACCACCTCGTCCACGACGACGGGTACGAGATCGTCGTCCACGACGACGGCACGTGGGACCTCCGCTCGCCCGACTGCCACGAGGGTCGAGCGCCACCCGAGCAGGCGGCCGCCTGAGGCGGGATGCCCACCCGAGCACAGGGACCGCGCACAGGGTGCGGGCCGCGGCCCCGCCAAGTCCGAAGCGTCGCCACACGCCCGGGCGAATTCCCGTGCTTCACTAGCATCAACGCGTGTCCGGCGTCCTCCTCCTCGCGTTCGCCGCGCTCGGTGCACTCGTGGTCGGCGTCGTCGTCGCCGGCGTGCGCCAGCCGATCAGGTACTCGTACCTCTTCTTCGTGCTCGGCCTTCTGACCGGTGACCTCGCGTGGTGGAACCTCGTCTGGTCGGGGGCAGTCACCGCGGTGCTGATCCGCGCTGGCGCGCTCGACACCGACGTCGGCGTCGCCGGACTCGCGCTCGTCATCGCGGTCTGGATCGGGCTCGGGTTCCTCCAGGTGCAGCAGTCACGGGCCCGGGCGGTGCTCGGGCGGGCACTCGACGTCCGCCTCGGCCGGCCCAACCCGCTCGCCGTACTGCGACCGTGGCAGCCGCCCCGCAGCGGCGTCGCGGTCGAGCATCACCGCTACGGCGACGACCCGCGGCAGGTCCTCGAGATCCTTCGGCCCACTGGTCGTGCGGGCGCTGCCGTCATAGGGCGGCGATGTGGCGACGGGCGCAGGCGGCGTCTACCGTGAGGTGCCGCAACATCTTCCGCACTTCCCAGGCCTTCACCTCGTAGTCGCGACCGCCGGTGCCCGGGCCTTTCGGGAAGTCTCTCCACGTGCGACCGGAATAGCGGATCCAACGGTGATGCAGCTTCAAGTCTTCCGACCAACCCGAAGCGCAGGCGTCGAGCATGCGGCGGACGTCCGACCACCAGATGCCCGCGCCGCCCATGGCCTCCGCCTACGCCGCGACCAGGTGTTCCGGTTCGCTGACGACGTTCTGATCCGGGGCGAGCTCGACGTGCAGCACAACGACACCAGCCTGGAGATCGGCGGGCTGCCTGGCGACGTCGCTCCCCGAATCGACGAGACGGCGCGCATCGGCCACGGCGGCGGTCCACGCCGCTACGGTCGCTGGCGAGGTTTCACCAGCGAACGCTTATTTTGCGCCTTTCCGATAAAATAGCGAAGCATGGCTTCGGT
>JANOWV010000365.1:0-6399 GCA_031418075.1 Actinomycetes bacterium | reverse complement strand
TACCTGTTCCCGATGGGGCCGTCCTCCTGGCTCACGGACGCGATCGGTTTGCCCGACTGGCTCGCGCAGCGCCTCTGGCTGGGATCGGTCCTGTTCGCGGCCGGCGCCGGCGTCATGTTCCTGCTCTCGACCCTCGGGTGGCGGCATCGATCGACGGCCGTGGTCGCAGCCCTCGTGTACATGCTCACGCCCTACCAGCTCGCGTACTCGTCGCGGATCTCGGCGATCCTCCTCCCCTGGGCAGGTCTCCCCTGGATGGTGGCGCTCGTCGCGCGGGCGTTGCGCCGCGGCGGATGGCGTGACCCGGCGCTCTTCGCGCTCGTGGCCCTCGCGGTGGGGGGCACCAACGCGACCTCGCTGCTGCTGATCGGACTCGCGCCCGTCCTCTGGCTCGTCTTCGCCGTGGTGCGCAAGGACGCGACATGGCGCGAAGCGCGTGCAGTCACCGGGCGCATCGCCGCGCTCGTGGGGCTCACGTCGCTCTGGTGGGTCGCCGCCCTCTCAGTGCAGGGTCGCTACGGGCTCAACTATCTCGAGTACTCCGAGAGCGTGAAGACGGTCGCTGCCAGCTCGTCGCCGACCGAGGTGCTGCGTGGCCTCGGAAACTGGTTCTTCTACGGCGGCGACGCGCTCGGGACCTGGGTGGACCAGTCCATCGACTTCACACAACGGCAGTCGCTGCTCGTGATCAGCTTCGCCATCCCCCTGGCGGCGTTCGCTGCTGCGGCCATCATCCGATGGCGACATCGGTCGTACTTCGTCGCGCTGGTCGTACTCGGCGTCGTCGTGTCGGTCGGCGCGTACCCCTACGACGATCCCTCTCCGCTCGGGTCGCTCTTCAAGTCGTTCGCCACCGGGTCGACGGTCGGGCTCGCGATGCGCAGCACGCCGCGTGCGGTGCCACTGATCGTGCTCGGATCCGCAGTGCTGATCGCGGCGGGGCTCGTCGCGGTACGCCGCTTGGGGTCGCGGATCCAGCTTGCGGCGATCGTGGTGGTCGCGGTGCTCGCGATCGCCAACTTCGCTCCGGCCTGGTCGGACGGATATGTCGCGGACCGCCTCAGCCGACCCGAGGAGCTGCCGGCATACATCCACTCGGCGGCGGCGGCGCTCGACCGCGCGGGCAGCTCGACGCGGGTGCTCGAGATCCCGGGCACCCAGGCCGCGGCCTACCGCTGGGGGAACACCGTCGACCCGGTCTTCCCCGGCATCATCGACCGGCCGTGGGCGGGACGCGAGCTGATCCCGTTCGGTTCGCAGGCGTCGGCGAACCTGCTGATCGCGCTCGACCATCGGGTCCAGGAGGGAACCTTCGATCCCGAGTCGCTTGCCGCGGTCGCCCGCATGATGAACGTAGGCACCGTCGTCCTGCGCTCGGACCTCCAGTACGAACGGTATGGATCACCGCGACCGAGGCCGTTGTGGTCGCTGCTCACCCAGCCTCGCCCCGCGGGCATCGGTGCCCCGGAGTCGTTCGGCGCCGCAGTCCCGAACGAGCCGATTGCGGTCCCGTTCCTCGATGCGGTCGAGCTGCGCACTGCACCGACGTCGCCGTGGCCCGCACCGATCGTGCTGTTCCCGGTAGAGGGGACACCGAAGATCGTGAGCACCGCGCCCGTGCGCTCACCCGTGCTCCTCTCGGGCGACGGCGAGGGGATCGTGGATGCCGCGGCCGCCGGTGTCCTCGACGGGACCGAGCTCATCCTCTACTCCGCGTCTTTCGCGGGCGACCTCGCTGCGCTCCGCCGCGAGCTCGGCCGGGACGCCGCCCTCGTGGTGACCGACACCAACCGACGCCGTGCCCGACGCTGGGGGAGCATCCGCGATACCACCGGGCCGACCGAACGTGCCGGACAGGTTGCGATCGAGCCGGACGCGTCGGACCAGCGCCTCGAGGTGTTCCCGGGTTCCGACGACTCGACTCGCACGGTCGTCGAGCAACGCGGGGTACGCGCGGTCGAAGCGACCGGGTTCGGCAACGAGGGCATCTACACCCCCGCCGACCGTCCCGCATACGCGTTCGACCATGATCCACGTTCCGCATGGCGTGTCGGTGGGGAAGGGGATCCGGTCGGACAACGCCTCATCATCGATCTGCGTGATCCGGTCACGACCGATCACCTCACGCTGACGCAGCCACGCGGTCCGGGCAACGAGCGCTTCCTCACCCGGGTGCGGCTCACCTTCGACTCGGGGACGCCGGTCACCGTCGACCTCGACCCATCCTCTCGTCAGGCGAAGGGACAACGGATCGAGCTCGGATCCCGGACCTTCGACCACGTGGAGATCGAGGTGTTGGCCACCGAGACGGGCGCCATCTCGTCCGCCGGTGGACGCAACGCCGTGGGGTTCTCCGAGGTCGGGATCCCCGGACGTCATGTCGACGAGGTGGTGCGTCTTCCGGTTGACCTCGTCGACGCAGCCGGCGCCGACGCGGCAGGTCATCCGCTCGTCTACGTCATGTCGCGACTTGTGTACGAGCCCGGCGCGTCGAACCGCCAGGACGAGGAGCTCCGGATGGCCCGGTCGTTCGCGGTGCCGGACGCCCGCTCCTTCGAGCTCGGCGGGCAGGTTCGGGTCGACCCGAACGCACCCGACGCCGTTCTCGACGAGGTGCTCGGGACGACGTCCGGGTCCGCTCGCTTCTCGGCATCGGCGCACCTCCGCGGCGATACCGATGCCCGCGCGTCTCGCGCCTTCGACGGCGATCCGAACACCGCGTGGGTGGCGCCGTTCGGTGACCAGACGGGCCACCAGATCGGCCAGTGGGTCCAAGTCGCGTCGGATGGGCCCGTCACGGTCGACTCGCTCGAGCTGAGCGTCGTGGCCGACGGACGGCACTCGGTCCCGACGCGGATCGCTCTCGAGGTCGACGGCCTGACCACGCGTTCGATCGAGCTGGGGGCGATTCCCGAGCAGGACCAGGCCGGCGCCACGATCTCTGTGCCGGTGTCGTTCCCCGCGGTGACGGGCTCGACGTTCCGCGTCGTCGTCGATGCCGTCCGTCCGGTGACGACCATCGACCGCGACACCCAGCGCGTCGTGACGACTCCCGTCGCGATCAGCGAAGTCGGGATCGACGGGGTGGCCGCGCCCGCGACGCCGACGACGATCCCCGGCAAGTGTCACGACGATCTGCTCGAGGTCGACGGGAATTCGGTTCCCGTCGCGATCTCCGGCGATGCCCGTGCTGCGGCGGCACATCGCGCCCTCGCGATCACGGCCTGCGACGGCACGCCGCTGCAGCTCGGCGCGGGAAACCATCTTCTTCGCTCCGCTTCGGGGAGGCGCACCGGGCTCGGTCTCGACCGGGTCGTGCTCTCGTCGGGTCGCGACGGTGCCGGCGCGGCGGTCATGCCGCTCGGCCCGCCCCGGGACACGTCGGGCGCAACGGTGCGGGTTGCCCGCTCGAACGCAGTCGGAGTCGACCTCGAGGTCACCACCGACGGCCAGCCGTTCTGGTTGCAGCTCGGAGAATCGTTCAATGCGGGTTGGGTCGCGAGCGCCGACAGCGCGACGGTGGGGTCTCACCGGCTCGTGAGCGGATATGCGAACGGCTGGGAGCTGCGACCCGACGCCGCGGGGACGTTCACCGTCTGCTTGCGGTGGACGCCCCAGCGCACCATCTGGTGGGCGCTCGGCCTCTCGGCGCTCGGCGTGCTGCTCTGTCTCGTGCTCGTGTTCCGTCGTCGGCGCGACGCGCCTGCCGCTTCGGAGTCGGATCGCGGGGGGCTGGCCTGGTTGTCTCCGTTCACGACCACGGGCACCGACGTGTCGTGGCGGATCACGGCCGCAGTGGGTGGCGGGGTGGCAGTAGCCAGCGGCGCGGTCTCCCGTCCGTGGGTCGGGCTGGTGGTAGGGCTCGCGGCGGCTGCCTCACTGCGATGGCGACGGGCCCGTCCGGTGCTCACCGTCGGTGCGGTCGCCGCCCTCAGCGTCGCGGTGGTGTACGTCGTGGTGCAACAGGGAAGGCACGACTACCCGACGATCAACACCTGGCCCGCGAGCTTCGATGCGATCTCCAACGTCACCTGGATCGGGGTGCTGCTCCTCGCGGCCGATGCCGTGGTGCAGGCGGTCCGACGCCGCATCCGGCCGTGAACGATCGCGCTCGCTCTACCGGCGATCGTCACCGGTAGGGTTCGACGCATGGCAGACCATCCGAAGTCGTTCTTCTTGTCGCCCGAGATCCACGAGTACCTCATCGGGCATGTCGCTCCCATCGACGACGTGCAGCAGTGGCTCATCGACGAGACGCGTACGCAGATCGGTGATCTCTCGATCATGCAGATCTCGCCCGAGCAGGGCGCGTTCATGACGCTGCTCACTCGGATCGTGGGCGTGCGTCGTGCAGTCGAGGTTGGGACCTTCACCGGCTACTCGGCGTTGTCGATCGCGCGTGGGCTCACCGACGGCGGTCGTCTCCTCTGTTGCGACGTGAGCGAGGAGTGGACGGCAATCGCGCTGGAGGGCTGGGCCAAGGCCGGGGTCGACGGGTCGATCGACTTGCGCATCGCCCCCGCGATCGAGACGCTGCGCGCATTACCGCCCGACGAGGACATCGACCTCGCGTTCATCGATGCCGACAAGGTCAGCTACGCCGCGTACTACGAGGAGATCCTCACCCGATTGCGTCCCACCGGGGTGATCCTCGTCGACAACACGTTGTGGTCCGGTGGCGTGATCGATGCGTCTCGTGACGACGACGACACCGTGGCGATCCGCGCGTTCAACGACATGGTCGCCGCCGACGAGCGTGTGGAGTCGGTGATCCTCACCGTCGGTGACGGCCTCACCCTGATCCGGAAGCGCTAGGCGTCGAGCAGCAGCCGGCCGGGAGCGGGGACGCTTCCTCGGATCCCCGTGGCGAACCGGTCGCAGGGAGTGAGTCGGTCGACCAGGTTGGTGACGACCAGCTCGCCGTCGCGCGCTTCGACCTGCCAACGGTTGTTGTCGTACGTGAGCTCGTCGTCGCCGGGGACGGCGATCGCGCTGAGCGGGCCGAGACGGAGCCATCGGCCGACAGTGACCCCGGCGGAACCCAGCCGATGGTGGGCGTCGGGGTCGGCGGCCACCACTGCGCGCACGGAGCCGAAGACCTCGGCGAGGTCGCGTTCGAGATCCTCGAGACCGTCGACGACGGCGGCATCGATGCCCATCACGACGGTCGGTCCGAGCTGCTTGATCAAGGAGGCGGTCCGGAAGGCGTCGAAGCGGGACGCGTCGGACGACGAGTAGAGCGCACCGACCGTGCCGGCGGCGCGCTCGAACGGTGCGACGTGGATGGCCTGCGAGAGCAACGACACGATGAGCACGAGCTCGTCGGCCGCGAGCCCGAGGGCCCGGAGCTGGGTGGTCGCCACCTCCGTCTCGTCGTCGATGTCGGCCTCGCTCACCGGCCACGGCACGACCGCGTCGCCCACGACGACGCGTCCGATGCCCCACACACGGGGCGGGTCTTCGTAGGCCGCGGCGAAGGTCATGAGATCCTCATTCCTTCGTGACCCGGGGAATCTTGTGTGGTGGCCCTTGACGAAGGAGCACGTCGCGCTCCACGAGATCGACCTCGGGGCGCACGCCGACGGCCTCCTCGACGGCATCCTCCAGCCGGGCTCGGAGCGCGGGGAGCCCACCCGGGCCCTCCTTGCCGTAGCCCACACGCAGGCGGAGCCGATCGACCTCTCGGCCGGGGCGGATGAGCTGGAACAGCCCTGAGGTCTCGTCGATGCTCTCGACGGCGCCCCAGATGTCGCCGGGCAGCACCGAGATCCCGTCGACGACGACCTCATCGCCCTTGCGACCGAGGGTCCAGACCCGTCCGTGCGTGCGACCACAGCCACAGGTCTCGCGCGAGATCCGCACCAGGTCGTCGGAGCGGTAGCGCAGGAGCGGGGCCACCTTGTCGATGAGCGTCGATGACACGAGCTCACCGCGCGCACCGTCGGCGGTCGCCGTCGTCCCTTCCGGGTCGAGACACTCGATGTACGCGGTGTCCTCCCACATGTGGCACCCGTCGTGCTCGGAGCACTCCGTGGCCGCGCCGACATCACCGAGGCTGGTCTGGATGTAGAGCTCGAGGCCCCACTCCTCGACGCGGGCCCGCGCTCGAGGTCCGAGGGGCTCGCCGGCGAAGACCACACCCTTGTACGACGAGAACGTGTCCTGGAGGTCGATGCCGGTGCGGGCGGCCGCCTCCTCGATCATCATGATGAGCGGACCCGACAGCGTGTACCACCCGGTGGGGCGCAGGTCGCGACTGAACCGCAGGAGCTGCTCGATGTCGCCCGGCTGATGGTCGACGAAGACGGGCGTCGCACCGATGCCGCGGATCGTGTCGTGGATGCTCGGGCCGCGGAACGTGAAGAGGCAGTGGAGGAAGTGGTCACCCGGGCGAGCGCC
>JANOWV010000364.1:0-4830 GCA_031418075.1 Actinomycetes bacterium | reverse complement strand
GGGAGCGCACCGTCACCGCATGGAAACCCCCGCCACCGCCGCACACCAAGGCTCGAGTTGGCCCACGACCGCGGTCGACGTCTTGGTCGTCGGCGCCGGGATCACCGGCATCTACCAGCTCTACCGCGCGCGGGAGGCCGGCTTCTCGGCCCAGCTCGTCGAGGCCGGCGGCGGGGTCGGGGGCACCTGGTACTGGAATCGCTACCCGGGTGCGCGGTTCGACTCCGAGAGCTACACGTACGGCTACCTGTTCTCGAAAGAGCTGTTCGACGAATGGGACTGGCGGGAGCACTTCGCCGAGCAGCCGGACATCGAGCGCTACCTCAACCACGTCGTCGACCGGTTCGACCTCCGTGACCAGATCCAGTTCGACGCCCGAGTCCACGCCGCCGAGTACGACGAGCCGTCCGGGACCTGGACGGTCGCGCTCAGTGACGGATCAGAGTTCCGTGCCCGATACGTCGTGGCCGCGACCGGCGTCCTCTCCATCCCGAACTTCCCCGACGTACCTGGGCGCGAGGACTTCCTCGGCGAGCAGCTCCACACCGGCCTGTGGCCGACGACGCCGGTCGACTTCGCCGGGAAACGCGTCGCCGTCATCGGTACCGGTTCGAGCGGCGTGCAGCTCATCCCCGTCATCGCCGACGTTGTCGCCTCCCTCACCGTGTACCAACGCACCCCCAACTGGTGCACCCCGCTCAACAACGCCCCGATCACGCCCGAGGAGCAGGCGCGACTGCGTGCCGACTTCGAGGCGATCCGCGAGACACTCAACACCTCACCGCACGGCTTCCTCCACCCCGCCCATGACCGCAGCACCTTCGACGACTCGAAGGAGGAGCGTCGCGCGTTCTACGAGAAGATGTGGACGAGCCCAGGCTTCTCGAAGCTCACCAGCAACTACGTCGACCTGCTCATGGACGAAGCCGCGAACTCGGAATGGTGCGAGTTCCTCGCCGAGAAGATCCGGGGCATCGTCGATGATCCCGCGACGGCCGAGCGACTGATCCCGAAGGATCACCGCTTCGGCGAGCACCGACCCCCGTTCGTGAACGGCTACTTCGAAGCGTTCAACCGACCGAACATCGACCTCGTAGACCTGAAGGCGACGCCGATCGAGCGCCTCACCGCGACCGGAATCGAGACCGCCGACGGCGTGCGCGAGCTCGACATCGTGGTGTGGGCGACCGGCTTCGACTTCGGCACCGGTGCCCTCAACCGAATGGGGATCCGGGGCCGCGACGGGATCGCGCTCGTGGACCACTGGGCCGATGGCCCGCGTACGTTCCTCGGCGTCCAGACCGCGGGTTTCCCGAACTTCTTCTTTCCGGGTGGACCCCACGCCGCGGCGGGCAACAACCCGCGCTACAACGGCGATCAGGTCGACTTCGTCACCGACACGCTCGTCTACGCACGCGATCACGGCTACGACACGATCGAAGTCGACCCCGCCGCCGAGGACAAGTGGAGCGACATGATCGACCGTGCCGCGCAACGGCCACCCTCGTTCGGGAAGTCGAGCTACTACTTCGGCGCCAACATTCCCGGGAAGCCGCGTCGCTACCTCCTGAACGCGGCCGGGCGACCGAAGCTCTTCTCGGTGATCGCCGAGGTCGTCGCCAGCAACTACGCAGCGTTCCGAATGTCGCGAACCCCGCGGTCCTGATCAGACGGTCGCGATCGGCGTCACCGGACAGCCCACCGTTCCGGGCATCCGCAGCGGCGGCGCGGTCAACAGGAACCGGCTCCGGTCGTGCTCACGCAGCCACGTCGCGAGCTCGTGCAGGTACCAGAGCTCCCCGAGCGGGACGCCGAGCTTGAAGAGGCACAGATGGTGGATCGGGAGCAACGAGTGCCGGCTGTCGTCGTGGTCTCTCCCGACCATCCCTTCGACCGCATAGTTGTCGGCGATCAGCGCTGAGAGCTGCGACTCGGTGATCCACTCGAGCATCGCGTCGTCGCGCGCGTCGAGGAATGCGCACATGGAGTGGATCTGTTCGGGATCCGGGTCGCGGTTCCATTCCAGGACCTTCGTCGCGAAACCGGTGTGGAACAGCACCATGTCCCCCGGTTCCACCACGACGTTGTCGGCGGCCATGATCTCCTCGAGCGTGGAGCGGTCGACACCACGCCAGTCGTGCCCGAGGTGATGCGCCAGGTCGATGAGCACGCCACGGCCCTGCACGCCGTGGAAGGCCATGTGCTCCAGCCCGAGGTGGTGCGCGAAGCAGGCGTGGCCGCTGCCGTCGCCGGCGGCATCCGGGTCCGGGCCCACGAGGTCGACCCCGGCGCGGTATCCGTTGTAGAAGACCGCCTCCTCGACCCCATCGCCGTCGGCATCGAACTCGGCGCCGGCGTGGGCAAGCGAGTCCCACTGCGTGGAGTACTGGAGGGAGAGGGTGACCTGGTCGTCCGCCCACACGTCGACGTACTTGGGGTGACCCCACTTTTCCATCTGGCTCTGATGGACGTTGTAGAACGTCGCCGGGTTGCCTTCCATGTCCTCGGTCGGCGCGAGGACGGGAGGATGGCGACGTTGGTTCAGCGATGTGCCGCCCGGATAGTCGAGCGGCAGGCTCAGACAGAAGCTGATGCCGGCCTCGACTTCGCGCACTCCCTCGAGCACCTTCTCGGGCGTGAGCAGGTTGATGCGACCGAGCTCGTCGTCGTCGCCCCAGTCACCCCACGTCGACCCCTCGGGTCGCTGCGTCCACCGCTTCACTGGGAGTTCCCTTCGTTGCGTGTACCGACCGGTTGGTTTAGCCTGAATCGCGGGGTCGCGCGCGTCCAGGAGGAGCAATCGCATGGCAACAAAGGATTTCGTCGTCTCCGGCGACGGCCACCTCCTCGAACCGACCGACCTGTTCGTCACGCGACTTCCCAAGCATCTGCGCGACCGCGCGGTCTGGGAAGAGGACTTCGAGATCGAGCCCTTCGTCGAGGGTGGCGCGACGAAGTTCCGTCGACTGCACACGCCGGGCTTCGAAGGTTGGACGGTGTCGCGCTACCGCCAGACCGGCGGGCGGATGCCCGAAGGCGACCCGGAGCACATCCTCGAGGACATGGCCTTCGACGGCGTCGACGCGCAGGTGCTGCATCCGAACCTCTCGTTGTTCGGGCTCTACTCCGACGACCACGAGCTCTCGATCGCCCACGCGCGCGTCTACAACGACTACGTCATCGAACGGTTCGCACCCTATTTCTCGCGCCTCGCGCCCACCGCCCCCATCCCGCTGACCGACATCGCAGATGCGGTCGCCGAGATCGAACGCGCCGCGGCCGGTGGCTTCCGCGCCATCCTGCTCCCGTCGACACCACCGATCCCCTACTACTCGCGCGACCTCGACCCCGTGTGGTCCGCCGCGCAGGCGACCGGCGTCCAGGTCTTCATCCACACCCAGACCGGTGGCGTGAAGATCAACGATCCCGCGTCCACGACGCTGCGAGTGGTCATGGAGTCAGCCGCGCAGGTCAACCAGCCCATGACCGAGAAGTCGGCGTCGAAGCGGATGGTCACGCAATCCATCTACGGCGCGATCGTCCCCCAGCAGGTCATCTGCGAGCTCATCGGTGGCGGTGTCGCCGAGCGCTATCCGGACCTCCACTTCTCGTTCATCGAGTTCAACGCCCACTGGCTGGCATCTCTTGTCGGCGCGATGGACAAGTGTTGGATCACCGGGATCGGTCAGGACGCCGACTGGTGGCTCGGGATCTGGGACGACGACCGCCCGGAGACCGATCAGCCCCACATGGCCCAGCTGTTCCGCCTGAACGAGAAGTGGCCCTACCCGTTGAAGCCGAGCGAGTACGTGCGGCGCCAGTTCCACGTGCAGTTCCAGGACGATCCGGTCGCGGTCGCCTGTCGCCACATCACGGGCATCTCGACGATCGTGTGGGGCAACGACTACCCGCACGCGGAGGGCACGTTCCGCGGTAGCCGCGAGCTGATCGCGCAACAGTTCGCCGGCGTACCGGACGATGAGCGGGCGGCGATCCTCGGCGGCACACTGGGTGGCCTCCTCGGGTTCGAGGCTTCGATCTCCGCCTAGCGCGCGATCCCGTGCAGGAAGATGTCGGCGAACGGCTTCGCCACGTCGCGCGCCGACACCCGGCCACCGGCCTTGAGCCACAGGTACGTGTAGTTGTGCATGCCGAGCCACGCGAAGGCCGTGAGCCGCGCGTCGACTGCACGGAACTCCCCGGAGTCGATGCCGGTCTGAAGCACCATCTCGACGCGTCGCTCGTACTCCCGGCGCCGGACGCGGAACTGCTCGGCCCGCTCGTCGGTGAGCGCGGGGAACTCGTGGAGGAAGACCCACACATGGTCGGGATACCGGTGGATGACGTCGAGCAGCTCGTCGCCCAACATCGTCAGCTGCTCGGACGGTGACCCACCGGCGTCAGCGACGCGGTCGGCACCGACCATCACCTCGTCCATCACGCGGTCGTGGATGGCCGCGAGGAGATCTTCCTTGGAGTGGATGTAGTGGTAGAACGCGCCCTTCCCGAGCCCATTGACCGTGCAGAGCTCCGCGATGCCGGTGGCGTGATACCCGCGTCGCGCGAAGACTGGCGCCGACGTGTCGACGATCAAGTTGCGACGCGCCTCCCACTTCGCGCTGCGTTGCGGCTCGTTGGTCGCCTTCACCTCTGGCATCGCTGCCGACGGTATCCCGGCACCTGTATCCATCAGCGGCCCAGCCACTCTGGGGCACGTTTCTCGGCAAACGCGCGCAGCCCGATGCTCGCGTCCTCCGATTCGAGCAGCTCGTCCAAGAGCTTCCTCGAGACCTGCCGCAGCGTTTCGTCGTCGTCGTGTGCCGCCGAGAG
>JANOWV010000363.1:0-1773 GCA_031418075.1 Actinomycetes bacterium | reverse complement strand
GACAACTTCCATCCCAGTGTCGCCGGTCAGCAGATGATCTCCGACGTCCTCTACGCCGCGGGCTACGAGTGGAGCACGACGAACACCTTGCCCGTCCCCACATCGAAGGACGACTGCAAGCAGGGTGGGTGGGCGCGCTTCGGCGACGATCAGGGCCGCGCGTTCGCCAACCAGGGGGACTGCGTGAGCTTCGTCGCCACGAAGGGGACGAACAAGGCCAAGGGCTGAGCCCGCACGGGTCGGGTACGCCCGACCGGCGCCCTCGCGTAGCCTGCGTCGTCATGACGGACGCGATCACGCCCGAGCAGATCCATCCGGAGCTGGCCCCGCTGCTGGAGTCGATGCCGCCGTTCGAGTTCTCGGCCGAGACCCTCGAGATGGTCCGGTCGGCCATGGTGCCCGCTTCACCGATCTCGACCGAGACGGTCGAGCGGACCGATCACGTCGTCGACGAGGCGCGGGGGATCGTGGTCCGGGTGCACCGACCCCGGGATGTCACGGACCCGGCGCCCTGTGCCTTCTCGATCCATGGCGGCGGCTACATCATCGGCACTCGCGAGATGGATGACGCCAAGCTCGGCCGGTGGGCGGAGCGGCTCGGTGTCGTCGGCGTGTCCGTCGAGTACCGCCTCGCGCCGGAGACGCCCTATCCGGGGCCGCTCGACGACTGCTACGACGCGCTGGTCTGGGTCGTCGACCGGGCCGAGGAGCTCGGGATCGACCCGACTCGCGTTGGCGTCGCCGGGGTGAGTGCCGGCGGCGGTCTTGCTGCTGCGCTGGCCCTCCGGGCCCGGGACGTGGGCGGACCGGCGCTCGCGTTCCAGCTGCTCGAGTGCCCCATGCTCGACGACCGTCAGCACACCCATTCGTCGCAGCTCGACGACCTCCCCATCTGGGATCGGCACGCGAACACCTATGGGTGGCAGTCGTACCTCGGCCCCCGGTACGGCACCGACGACGTGCCCGCGACGGCCGCGCCGGCACGATCGGACGACCTCGCCGGGCTCCCACCGGCATTCGTCGCAGTGGGCTCGATCGACGGGTTCCACGACGAGGACCTCGAGTACGCCACCCGGCTCAACCGTGCGGGGGTGGCCACCGAGATCCACGTGTACCCGGGAGCGCCGCACGGGTTCCAGCTGTTCGAAGGCAGCGCGGTCACCGTGCAAGCCGCACGCGACAGTGACGAATGGCTCGCGCGCCAGATCTGATCGGCGAGAACTGATCGGCCAGACCTGATCAGGGGATCAGCCGGTGGTGAGGATCGCCCCGGTGCGGCTCGATGTGACGAGCGCGGTGCGCGCCCCGGCGACCTGGTTGGCGGCGACCCCACGGAGCTGGCGGGCGGCCTCCGACACCAGGTTCAGGCCGTGGATGTACCCCTCACCGATGAGGCCGCCGTTGGTGTTGCAGGGGAGCGAGCCGTCGAGGGCGAGGTTGCCTTCGGCGATGAAGTCCTTGGCCTCGCCGGGACCGCAGAACCCGAGCGCCTCGAGCTGCATGAAGAGGATCGGCGTGAAGGCGTCGTAGATCATCGCGACATCGAGGTCGTCGCGGGCGAACCCCGACTCCTCGAAGAGCCGCCGTGCGATCGCCGTCGAGCTCTCCATGCGCGCGATCTCGCCCACGTAGTGGTCCGACGCGATCTCCTGCTCGAAGAGTGCGGCGCCCGTTGCCGCCGCGATCTTGATCGGTGGATGGCGCAGGTCGGCGGCGCGGTCGTTGCGGGTGATCACCAGGGCGACGGACCCGTCCGTTTCTTGGCAGCAGTCG
>JANOWV010000362.1:0-2116 GCA_031418075.1 Actinomycetes bacterium | reverse complement strand
AATGAGATCCTCGTCGGCGATCGCGACACCACGGGGCAGGAACGACACCTCGATGGGACGGTCGGCCGCGAGCTCGTTGTTGACCAAGCGCTCGACCTCGGCCCCGAATCCTTCCGGGAGCGGATCGAACTCGAAGTCCATGCGCGCCGTGAGCGGCTCCATGTTCCCTCCGGTGACCGGTGTCGACCATCGCTGCCAGATCACCCCGCACAGCACATGGAGCGCGGAGTGGGTGCGCATGAGCCCATGGCGGCGACCCCAGTCGATCGTTCCCGACACGGCCGCCCCCTCTGAGGGCACCGGGCCGTCGAGGAGGTGCCAGACGTCGGCGCCCTCCTTGCGAACGTCGATGACGGTCGCGTCGCCCAGCGACCCGGTGTCGTGGGGCTGACCCCCACCTGTGGGATAGAACGCACTGCGGTCGAGCACCACCGCACCGTCGCGGACCGCCACGACCGTCGCGTCGAACGATTGCAGGTACGCGTCGTGGAGGTACAGCAGCTCGGTCGTCACAACAGGTTCTTCAGGACGGGCGCTGGTTCGCTCAGCCGGGTTGGGTGCCGACGCGCAGCTCACGGAACGGCGTGAGCTTGTCGGGGCCGGGCTCCTTGGGGAGTCCGAGCGCGCGCTCGCCGATGATGTTGCGCTGGACCTCGTCGGTGCCGCCGTAGATCGACGGCGCCGGCGCGAACAACGTCATCTCCTGGACGAAGCCGCCACCGGTGGTCTCCGGACCAGTGAGCATCGCCTCGGGCCCGAGGATCTCGGGGCCCAGGTCGCGGCTCAGGCGGGTGATCTTGCTCATGAGGAGCTTGGCGAGGTTCCCCGCGTGGACGTTCCCCCGACCGGCAGCGCGCTCGGCCTTCATGCGCAGCATCGTCATGCGCCCGATCTCGTTCAGGGTGTAGAGCTCGACGAGGTGCTGACGCACGACCGCGTCGTCGGTCCGACCCAGCTTCTCGGCCAACTGCTGGAACATGCCGTAGGAGCCGCCGAAGGCGCTCGGCTGCACCGAGCGGCCGCGTCCGACGCCACCGACGAGATCCCCGACACGGGTCTCGAGCATGCCGCCCTTGCGTCCGGGGAACGCGCCGCCACCCGCACCGGAACCACCACCGCCGAGTCCGGCTCGTTCGAACGCGAGCGTGGTGTTGGCGACCGCCCATCCGTTGTTGAGCCCGCCGATCATGGCGTCGTTCGACACCCGGGCACCATCGAGGAACACCTCGCTGAAGAGGGCCCGGCCTGTCATCTCGCGCAACGGTCGGACTTCAACCCCCGGCTGATCCATCTCGAACGCGAAGTAGGTGATGCCCTGGTGCTTGGGCGCATCCGGGTCGGTGCGGGCGATCAACATGCCGAGGTCGGCGGCCTGGCCACCCGACGTCCACACCTTCTGTCCGGTGATGACCCACTCGTCGCCGTCGCGCTCGGCCTTGGTCTGGAGGCTCGCGAGGTCCGAGCCGGCGCCGGGCTCACTGAAGAGCTGGCACCAGGCCTCCTGCCCGTTGACGATCGGGCCGAGATAGCGCTGCTGCTGTGCGGCGTCACCGTGGGAGTAGATCGTTGGACCGGCCAGGAGGACACCGAGCCCGGCCGGTGCGCCGACGGCGCCGGCCTCGCGCAGCTCGTCGTTCACCACCCGGGCGAGGTCACCCGCGAAACCTCGACCCAGCGCGGTGTCGGGCCAGGTCGGGACGGCCCAGCGCCCGTCGGCCAGCCGCTGCCACCACTCCGCGACCGTGAGATCCGGATCCCACTGCTCGTCGATCCATGCCCGCACGTCGGTGCGGACCGAATCGTCCGTCGCCTCGACCATCGCCATCTCCTGTTCAGTCGGCCGTCGCCCGGGCGACGGTCAGGCCTCGGGCAGCAGCTCGAGGACCTTCTCGGGCGGGCGGGCGATGACCGCGCGCTCGCCCACGAACACCACCGGGCGCTCCATCAGCTCCGGATGTGCGAGCAGGGTGGCGATCACGGCGTCGCGGTCGACCACCGAGGCGGCGGTGAGCCCCAGCTCCTTGAAGCGGGCATCGCGCCGCACCAGCGCGCCCGGCTCGTCGGGAATCGCGTCGACGATCCGCTCGAGCGTGGCCCGGTCGGGCGGGGCTTGGAG
>JANOWV010000361.1:0-2329 GCA_031418075.1 Actinomycetes bacterium | reverse complement strand
CGGGTTGGGCGCCCTCGGCGTCGGTCCAGTACGGCAGGAACGTGTCGATGAGCCAGAAGCGCTTCTCGAGGTCTTCCCACGGAAGGCTCTCGAGTACCGCCGAGCTCACCATGCCGCGACCGACGCCGCACTCGACGAAGTCGCCGGCGATCCGGGCGCCCGCGGCGGCGGCCCAGAGTGCGACGTGCACCCGCCAGCGGATCTCGAAGTCCCAGCCGGCGGCTCGGACACCACGCTCGTAGGCCTTCACGAAGCCCGGTTCATCGACGAACCCATGGTTCGCTACTGATCGCACCGCGTCTTCGGCGTACCAGCCGGCCCATGGGTCGCGAGGAACGAGCGCGAATTGCGAGTCGTTCGGTACGCCGGGAGCATGGTTGAGCGCCCAGAGGAGTGAGTTCCGGATCCGGGTCTTGAGCGTCACGGCGGCGAGGCTACCGGAGGGTGCTCGATTCGCGGCTCGAGGAGTGGGACGACGGCGTGTCCACTGCGACCTTCGCGTCACGGTGGCGCTCCCACGCCCACCGTGCCGCGTCGCGGCACACCGTGGGGTGGAAGCCGGTGGTGTGGAGGACGCGCTCCGCGTGGTCGGCGTCGTCGCCCTGCTCGAGCAGCACCATGGCGATGCGCCGAGCGCGCCGTCGGGCCTCGGCGAGCGGCGACTCCGCGAGCCGGGCCTCGGCCCACCCGGCGTGGGCGCTGCGAAGCTCGGGCGGGAGCTTGCGGAGATGGCGCGAGTGCGCCGGGGGGAGGTTGCGTCGCACCGCCACGGTGCCGCGTCCGTCGCTGCAGGCGAGGTCGAAGTTCTCGAGCCGCTGCAGCGACCGGACGATCGGCGAGCTCGAGCCGGAGCGCTCGCCGAGTCCGAGGGCACGTGACGCATCGGCGATCGGGAGCTCGATCCCTTCCGGGTGCTCGTCGAACTTCGACGCGAGGTGGCGCAGCAGGAGCACTGCGGTGGGACCGAGGGTCGGGAGCCAGTAGCTCTCCACGTACAGCGAACGCGGGTCGTGCCCGACGGTGTCGAGCACCGGGTCGGGCCACGGGCAGATCGTGAGGGTCGAGGGCATGCGCGTCTCCGGGGTGGGGGCAGGTCGTGGCACGACCCGAGCGTGCGCGTCAGGTGACGGCGGTGCGGGTGCAGCCCTCAGCTCGTGAACGCGTCGAGCACCCTCGCGGCTGCGACGGTCGGTGGCACTCGGCCCGCGACGACCTCGGTCTCGAGGCGCTTCGCTTCGGCCGCAGCGTCGGGGTGGGACCGCAGGCGTTCGAGGAGGGAGGCCCCGATCTCGGACCACAGCCAGGCGCGGGCCTGCTCCGCCCGTCGCGTCCGCAGGTCGCCGGACGCCTCGAGCGCCGCGTGGTGGTCCTCGACCTGGCGCCAGACGTCGTCGATGCCGCGTCCCTCCAGCGCCGAGCACTGCACGACCCGCGCGTCCCACGCTGCGGTCTTGGGCCGGACGAGGTGCAGCGCGGCGGAGTAGTCGGCGACGGTGGACTGCGCGGCGGCGGCGAGGTCACCGTCGGACTTGTTCACGACGACGACGTCGGCGAGCTCCATGATCCCGCGCTTGATGCCCTGCAGCTCGTCGCCACCTCCGGGCGCGAGGACGAGCATGAAGCAGTCGACCATCCCTTCGACGGCCACTTCCGACTGGCCGACGCCGACCGTCTCCACGATCATCACGTCGAAGCCAGCCGCCTCGCAGCAGAGCAGCGCCTCGCGCGTGCGACGCGTGACGCCGCCGAGCGTGCCGCTGGTGGGGGACGGCCGCACGAACGCCTCGGGGCGTCGGACCAGCTCCTCCATCCGCGTCTTGTCGCCGAGGATCGACCCACCCGAGCGGGTGCTCGACGGGTCGACCGCGAGCACCGCGACGCGTCGGCCGGCGTCGACGAGGTGGAGGCCGAGCGTCTCGATGAGCGTGGACTTGCCGGCCCCCGGGGCCCCCGAGATCCCCACGCGGCGAGCGCCACCTGTACTCGGCATGATCTCGGTGAGCAGGGCGTCGGCCTCGTTGCGGTGGTCGGCGCGCGTCGACTCGACGAGTGTGATCGCCCGGGCGAGCGCACGACGGTCGCCGGCGAGCAGTCCGGACGCGAGCTCGCTCACGCCGCTGCTACGACGACAGGAGATCGAGGACGCGGGTGGCGGCCGCGGGGATGTTCGTGCCGGGTCCGAAGATCGCCGCGACCCCGGCCTCGTGGAGGAAGTCGTAGTCGCCGGCGGGGATCACCCCACCGCAGACGACGAGGATGTCGTCGCCCCCCTGCTTTCGCAGCTGGGCGAGCAGCTCGGGGACGAGCGTCTTGTGGCCGGCAGCCTGGC
>JANOWV010000360.1:0-3653 GCA_031418075.1 Actinomycetes bacterium | reverse complement strand
AACGACACGTGAGCGCGACGACTATCGGCGTGTTGGGTGCCGGTGTCATGGGCAGTGTTATCGCCCAAGTCCTGGCGTCGGCCGGGTTCGAGACCACGTGCTTCGACATCGATCCCGAGGCGGTCGCGCGAGGTCGCGAGCACGCGACGACGGGCCGGTACGGGTTCGAGCGCGGCGTCGAGCGCGGCAAGCTCACCCGTGAGGATGCCGACGCCGCGCTCGCTCGGCTCACGTTCACCTCGTCATTCGACGAAGCCGCTGCGACTGATCTCGTCGTCGAGGCAGTGCCGGAACGGCTCGACCTCAAGATCAAGGTGTTCCGCGACCTCGACCGCGTCGCCCCCGAGGCCACGATCCTCGCGTCGAACACGTCCGGCTACCCGATCGCCGCGATGGCGGCCGCAACCGACCGACCTGACCGCGTCGTCGGTTGGCACTGGGCATCTCCGGCGCCGGTGATGGCGCTCGCAGAGATCGTCCGGACGCGCGACACGAGTGACGAGACGATCGCAACGGTGAGCGAGGTCGCCAGTCGATGCGGGAAGCACCCGGTCGTCGTGAACGATGCGCCGACTGCATGGGGCTTCGTGGCCAACCGCGTCTACTTCGCGATGATCGCCGAGGCCAAGCGGGTGGTCGACGAAGGTGTCGCGACCGCCGACCAAGTCGACCAGCTCATGGTCGACTGCTTCCGCTGGCCGACCGGCCCCTTCGGCATGGTCGCCGGCGCAACCGGCGGCTGGAGCTGACCCGGCCTGCAGCCGAGCAGAGGATCAGAACCAGGTGTAGGGGAACGGCAGCGGGGTCGAGGCGAACATCGCGTCGCCCGTCGCGAGTGCACCCGAGGTCCGCTCCTCCACGAGCCCGGCCGCGGCAAGGGTCGACCAACGCACCCCACCGAGCCACGCGGCGGAGAGCGCGGAGACCTCGCACGCGAGGTCGGCTGTGTCCGTCGTGCGGGTGACCGCGGCACCGTCGGGACCGCCGTCGATCACGAACATCCCGTCGGCCGCCTCGCCAGGAAATGCGGGGTCGCGGACCTCGAGGACGAGCCGACCTGTCGTCGAGTACGTGCGCGCGCCGAGCGCAGCCGCGACGTCGAGCACCCGGGTCCACACGTAGTCGTCGACTGCCGTCGTGTGCACTGCGCGTGGGGAGGTGAGGAGCCAGGGTAGGACGAAGTCGACGTTCGACTTCGAGTCACGGACCGTTCCCACGAGATCGACCTCGCACGCGTAACGCCAGAGCCCATGCACCGCGGCATCCGTGCGTCCGACGAGATCCCGCACGGTGAGCACGTGGGCCGGATCCCGGCCCCAGTTCGGTGTGATCGTGTACGTCAGGAATCCATCCACCGTGCCGTCGGCGGACTCCCAGAGCGCGTCGAAGCGCGGCTGCTTCGTCCGTCGGTCGAACTGGTTGTCGGCCCACCACGCCGACGAACGCGAGATCGCGCCCGGCGCCTCCTTGCGCATGGCATCGAAGACGGCCGGCGCGAGCTTCCGGAGCAGTTCGGGGTCGACGAGACGCGCACGACCCTCGGGACGAGGGACCGCGAACTCAGCCGCGCGAGTGTCGACGTCGATGCTCCGGCCGAACGTCGAGACACCGAAGCCGAACCGCTGATAGATCCCACCCTCGCTCGCGGTGAGCATCGAGACGGCTTCTCCGCGCTCCCGCGTGTCGTCGAACAACGCGGCCATCATCAACCGCAGGACACCTCTCCGCCGGTGGGTCGGGAGCACGGCGACCGCGCTGACGCCTGCTGCGGGAATCTGTGCACCACCCGGCATCGTCAGCTCGAACGAGTAGTTCCTGCTCGTACCCACGATGACGTCGCCCTCGAACGCCGCCCGGGTCCGGTCGAGCTCCTCGGCCAACCACGCACCCTGGTTCGCCTCGTACTCGGCCGCGTCTTCGCCGAAGCCCGCAGTGTCCGCCCACGCGAACGCGGAGCGTTCCGTCGCGTCGATTGCCCGCACCACGAAGTCCATCCCGTGATGCTCGCGCGATCAGACCGTCCCGACGCGGTGCATTGCCGTCAGCTCCCACCCGGGAACGCCTGCGGCGGCTCGGGGGGCTCCACCGATCGCGGTCGTGGTCCCCGATCGGAGCGGGGCGACGGCGACCCGGTACGTCGGCCGGTCTGACCGCGACCGCCCGGCTCGCTTCTGTTCGGCGCCCTCCTGGTCGGCGCGCCCTCGCGTGGCGCCCGCCGAGCGCTGTCGCGCATCGTTCGGCGCTCGTCGCGGTTTCGTCGATAGCGTTCTCGCAGCTCCCCCTTCGCCTTGTCCAAGGCGCGGTCGACGGCTTCGGGGCGCAGCTTGGTGCGTTGCGGTCGCGTACGGGCGGAACGAAGGGCTGCGAGGTACGAGAGACCGGCTGCGAGCAGAACGATGCCGAGCACGAGCAACCCGGCGCCTTCACCGAGCGGCATCACCCCGAACAGCGCGCCGAGCACCCAGGCCACCTGGAATCGGGTCTCGAAACGCGCGAAGGCGCGCCCGCGCACCGCGTCGGGACCGTCCCGCTGCAGGAGGCTGTCGAAGCCGACGCGGCCCGCCGACGATGCGATCGCGACCGAGATCGCCGCGAGCGCGGCACCGCCGACGTTGCCACCCGTCAAGGCGCCCAGCAACACGAAGGCCGCCGCCGTCAGGAGACACGCGACGAGGATGATCTCCTCGCGCGCATGGCGACGCGCGTAGGGCGCGAGCACGTTCCCGGCGAACCCACCGAAGGCGTACGCGCCGAGCACGACCCCGAGCAGGAACTTGTCGTCCTTGAACGAGAACGCCGACAGGAAGACGATCGTCCCCACCGCGATCCGAACCACCGCCATCGCACTGCCGGCGAGCAAGATGCTCGGCTGATGCAGCTCCTGGGCCTCCAGCTGCGCCTCGGCCGGGTCCTGGACGACCTGCGTCCTCGGGATCCGAGTGGACACGACCGTGGCCACGACGAACACGACCATCGCAAGCACCAACGACCAACGTGCATCGAAGAGCGTCTGGAGCAGGAACGCCGGTCCGCCGCCGACCATGCTCGCGATGAGGCTGATGATCGCGAGCCGTGAATTGGCGCGCACGAGCTCCGACTCATCCTCGACCAACGCGGGCACCAGCGCGCTCCGCGCTACCGCATACGTCTTCTGCGACACGAGCACGCCGAACGCGAGCGGGTAGATGAGGAGACCCTCCGGCGAAGGTTGGATGATGAACTGGGCCATCGCCAAGCACAGGACCGCGCGCACGAGGCAGGTCGCCACGACGATCAGGCGGCGACCACCCTTGATCCGGTCGAGGGCCGGGCCCATCACCGGCGCAACGACGGCGAACGGGGCCATGGTGAGGAGCAGATAGAGCAGGATGTCGCCGCGCGCTGCGTTCGTGGGTTGCGCGAAGAACAGCGATCCGGCCAGCGAAGCCGCCACGCATGCGTCGGCACACACGCTCGCGGCGTGCGCCACCATCAAGCGCGAGAAGGGCGTGGGCTCCAGGAACCGGGAATCCGTCGTCATCTCCGGGCGACGGTAGCCCCAGGAGCCCCCGCGGTTGTCACCGCTACGATCGCCCCATGGCTGACCGGGATCCTGCGGCGAACGCTTCGCCCGACCGGTTCCTCAACCGTGAGCTCTCGTGGCTCGACTTCAA
>JANOWV010000359.1:0-3285 GCA_031418075.1 Actinomycetes bacterium | reverse complement strand
CCACCGGCGGGTTGTCGCCGAGGATCCCCACCTCGATCTCACGCCCCACGATCGCTTCCTCCACGAGGATCCACTCGTCGGTCGGGGTCTCGCGTGCCGACGACCGCAGTGCGCTCACCGCCGCGATCGAGCTCGCGCTGACCTACGACGAGTGGATCCTCGTGGAGGAAGCGATCGTGGGGCGTGAGATCGAGGTGGGGATCCTCGGCGACAACCCGCCGGTGGCGTCGGTGCCGGGTGAGATCGTCCCGGGGGAGGCGTTCTACTCCTACGCCGACAAGTACGAGTCCGATGCCGCGCAGCTGCTTGCCCCCGCACCGCTCGACGCCGAGGCGACGGCACGGGTGCGCGACCTGGCGGTCGTGGCGTTCGAATCATGCCGGTGCGAGGCCATGGCGCGCGTCGACTTCTTCTACCAGGAGCACGCACGCGATGGAGGGCCGGGAAGGGGATTCCTCGTGAACGAGCTCAACACGATCCCCGGGTTCACCGCGATCTCGATGTACCCGCGGCTGTGGGCGGAGTCGGGAGTGTCGTACTCCGAGCTGCTCGACCGGCTCATCGAGCTGGCGGTCGCCCGCCACGACCGGCGTGCCCGCCGTGCCGGTCGGCCCCGCCTCGAGGGCTAGCGACCCGGCGAGCTCTAGGCCTGGCGAGCTACAGGTTCAGGACCGGGCAGGTGAAGGTCCGGGTGATCCCTTCGACCGCTTGGATCTGCGACACGACCATCTTCCCGAGGTCGTCGAGGGTCGGGGCCTCGGTACGCACGATCACGTCGTAGGGCCCGGTGACGTCGTCGGCAGCCACCACCCCTTTGATTCCACGGGCCGCTTCGGCGACCAGGGCGGCCTTGCCGACTTCGGTCTGGATGAGCACGTAGGCAGTGATGGCCATGCCGGGACTCCTCGATGTCGGGATCGCGTCGTCTCGCGCCGAGCGTAGTAGTGCCCGTCCCGGACTGCTCCTGACGATCCCCCGGTCGTGCGTCTCCTCCCCGCGCTGGTGCGGGTGAGGGACGCAGCACCAGTGTTCAGTCCTGGAAGCGGGCCTCGAGCGCAGCGAGCTGGGTGCGCAGCGCCTCGGGGAGGGCGTCACCGAAGGTGTCGAAGTGCTCGTGCGTGAGCGCGAGCTCCTGGGACCATTCGTCGGCGTCCACGGTGAGCGCGGCCGCAGTACGAGCGGCATCGGCGTCGGAGAGCCCGTCGAGGACGAGGTCCTCGGCGCGGGGCACGACACCGATCGGGGTCTCGACGCCGTCGGCGTCGTTCTCGAGGCGGCGGCAGATCCAGTCGAGCACGCGCGAGTTGTCGCCGTAACCGGGCCACAGGAACTTCCCGTCGGCGTCCTTGCGAAACCAGTTGACGCCGAAGATCCGCGGCAGCTTCGAGGCGTCGGTGCGTTCGGGCATCGAGAGCCAGTGCGCGAAGTAGTCGGCCATGTGGTAGCCGCAGAACGGCAGCATCGCGAAAGGATCCCGGCGCAGGTCGCCGATCCCACCGAAGGCGGCCGCAGTCTTCTCCGAGGCCATGGTCGCGGCGACGAACACGCCGTGCTCCCAGTCGCGCGACTCGTAGACGAGCGGCACCGTGGTGGCGCGCCGCCCACCGAAGAGGAACGCAGAGATCGGGACACCACCGGTGTCGTCGTACTCCTCGGCGAGGATCGGGCACTGGGTGAGCGACACGCAGAACCGGGCGTTGGGGTGCGCGGCCGGGTCGTCGGAGCCGGGTGTCCAGTCGCGTCGCTTCCAGTCGGTGAGATGCGCCGGCGGATCGCCGTCGATGCCCTCCCACCACACGTCGCCGTCGTCAGTGAGCGCGGTGTTCGTGAACACCGTGTTCGAGTCGACGGTGTGCATCGCGTTCGGGTTGGTCTCGAGGTTGGTGCCGGGCGCCACGCCGAAGAAGCCGTTCTCGGGGTTGACGGCGTAGAGGCGACCGTCCTTGCCGATCTTCATCCAGGCGATGTCGTCGCCGACGCACTCGGCCCTCCAGCCCGGGATCGTGGGGATGAGCCTCGCGAGGTTCGTCTTGCCGCATGCCGACGGGAACGCGGCGGCGACGTAGTGCACGTTGCCCTTCGGGCTCGTGAGCTTGAGGATGAGCATGTGCTCGGCGAGCCAGCCCTCGTCGCGTGCGATCACCGAGGCGATGCGCAGGGCGAAGCACTTCTTGCCGAGCAGCGCGTTGCCGCCGTAGCCCGAGCCGTACGACCAGATCTCTCGTGACTCGGGGAAGTGGACGATCCACTTGTCGTCGGGGTTGCAGGGCCACACGGAGTCGGCCTCGCCCGGCTCGAGCGGTGCACCGATCGAGTGGACGCACGGCACGAACTCACCGTCGTCGCCGAGCACGTCCAGCGCACCCTGGCCGGCGCGTGTCATGACCCGCATGCTCACGGCCACGTACGGCGAGTCCGTGAGCTCGACGCCGATGTATGACAGCGGCGAACCGAACGGTCCCATCGAGTAGGGGATGACGTACATGGTGCGGCCGCGCATCGATCCGCGGAAGAGCGCGTCGAGCTTGGTGCGCATCTCAGCCGGGTCCATCCAGTTGTTGGTGGGGCCGGCGTCGGACTCACGCTCGGAGCAGATGAACGTGCGGTCCTCGACCCGGGCGACGTCACTGGGGTCGGTCGTGGCCCAGTAGGAGCCGGGGCGCCGTTGCACGTCGAGCTCGGTGAACGTGCCGGCGTCGACGAGCTGCTTGCAGAGCAGCTCGTGCTCCGCATCGGACCCGTCGACCCAGTGGACGGCCTCGGGCTGGCAGAGCTCGACCATCGCGTCCACCCAGGCGAGCAGCCGTGGGTGGGTGGTGGGGGCGTCGGTCGCGAGCGCCACGGGGTCCTCCAAGCGATGGGAGCAAACAGGCGGTGGGAGCGAAGTGCGGAAAAGTGTACTGACGACAACCCTTCAGGGCCGAAAGCGGCGCGGAGCCGGTACGGTGACACCCATGAGCTGGCTCTCGTGGATCATCGTCGGGTTCTTCGCCGGCGTGCTGGGCAAGATGGTGACCGGTCAGCACCGACCCGGTTGCCTCGGCACGATCGTGGTCGGGATCCTCGGTGGGATCGTCGGCGGCGCACTGTTCAAGGCGGCCGGCGACGAGGGGATCAACGACTTCAGCATCCGGTCGCTGCTCGTTGCGTTCGTCGGGGCGACGATCCTGCTGTTCGCCTGGAGCGTCGTGGCCCGACGGGACGAGTAGTCGACGCCGACCTGGGCGCCTCCACGTGGGCGCCTCCACGTGGGCGCCTCCACGTGGGCGCCTACACCTGGACGCC
>JANOWV010000358.1:0-7416 GCA_031418075.1 Actinomycetes bacterium | reverse complement strand
CGCCGCCAGGTGGAACGGGTAGTGGCGGGCCATCACCTCACGCACCTGCGCCTCGGCCTCCCAGCCGTCGCCGTCGACGAGCAGCCGGAACATCCGGCGGAGGAACGCGCCCTCCACGAACGCGCGTTGGATCCGGGGCGGTTCGGGATCGACGACCTCCCGCATAATCGGTGGGCACACCGTCACCAGCGAGGACGGCACATCGGCGAGCACCGGCTCGCGGAAGTCGGCCTCGAGATCGGCGAGCAGCCCGCACGCCACCTCGTCGACGACCCGCTGGTCGTGCCGAGCGACCTCGAGGAACGCGTCCTTGGGGAGGAACCGCAGCGACGCGGAGGGAAGCACGGGCCGATAGTCGACCCACTTCTGCTCCACCAACGCCCGGATGACCTGCTCGTCGATACCACCCATCTTGCTCCCCTATCGCCCCAGACGAGCGTCATTCCGAGCACTTGACGGTGGGTCTCGGAGGAAGCGGTGGTCCCGTCGCCCCCGGCACGCGCGTGAGCATCAGTGACCCGCGACGCGAAACGCACCGGGACGCGAATCGGGGCGCCCCCGAAGGAGCGCCCCGACCCGTGCAGTTCTTGTGGAGAGGAAGGACTAGAAGTCCATCCCTCCCATGCCACCCATGTCGCCCATGCCGCCACCGGGCATACCGCCACCGGCTGCAGGGGGCTCGGGCTTGTCGGCGACGACCGCTTCCGTGGTGAGGAAGAGGGCCGCGATCGACGCTGCGTTCTGCAGTGCCGAGCGGGTCACCTTGGCGGCATCGATGACGCCGGCCTTGATGAGGTCCTCGTACTCCTCGGTCGCGGCGTTGAGGCCGTTGGCACCCTTGAGGCCACGCACCTTCTCGACCACGACGCCACCCTCGAGACCGGCGTTGAGCGCGATCTGCTTGAGCGGCTCCTCGAGCGCACGAGCGACCATGCGGGCACCCGTTGCCTCGTCACCCTGGAGGGTTGCGGCGAACTCGAGCACCTTGGCCTGGGCCCGCAGGAGTGCGACGCCGCCACCGGCGACAACACCCTCCTCGACCGCAGCCTTGGTGGTCTGGACCGCGTCCTCGATGCGGTGCTTCTTCTCCTTGAGCTCGACTTCCGTCGCCGCGCCCACCTTGATGATGGCCACGCCGCCCGACAGCTTGGCGAGGCGCTCCTGGAGCTTCTCGCGGTCGTAGTCGGAGTCGGTGTTGTCGATCTCGGCGCGGATCTGATTGATCCGACCCTGGACGTCGTCCTTGGCGCCGGCACCTTCGACGATCGTGGTCTCGTCCTTCGTGACGACGATCTTGCGTGCCGTCCCGAGCAGGTCGAGGCCCACGTTCTCGAGCTTCAACCCGACCTCCTCGGCGACCACCTGGCCACCGGTGAGGATCGCGAGGTCCTCGAGCATCGCCTTGCGGCGCTCACCGAAGCCGGGGGCCTTGACTGCCACCGACTTGAACGTGCCGCGGATCTTGTTGACGACGAGGGTGGCGAGCGCCTCGCCCTCGATGTCCTCGGCGATGATCGCGAGCGGCTTGCCCGACTGCATCACCTTCTCGAGGACCGGCAGCATGTCCTTCACTGCCGAGATCTTCGAGCTCACGAGCAGGATGTACGCGTCGTCGAGGACGGTCTCCATGCGCTCGGGGTCGGTGACGAAGTACGGGGAGATGTAGCCCTTGTCGAAGCGCATGCCCTCGACGAGGTCCAGCTCCATGCCGAACGTCTGGCTCTCCTCGACGGTGATGACACCATCGGTGCCCACCTTCTCGAGCGCCTCGGCGATCATCGAGCCGACCTCCATGTCGGCGGCCGAGATGGCGGCGACGTTGGCGATCTGCGCCTTGTCGGTCTCCACCTTCTGGGAGCCGGCCTTGATCGACTCGACAGCAGCGACGACCGCGGCCTCGATGCCCTTCTTGAGGACCATCGGGTTGGCGCCGGCGGCGACGTTGCGGAGACCCTCACGGACCATCGCCCATGCGAGAACCGTGGCGGTCGTCGTACCGTCACCGGCGACGTCGTCGGTCTTCTTGGCGACCTCCTTGACCAGCTCGGCACCGATCTTCTCGATCGGGTCCTCGAGGTCGATCTCCTTGGCGATCGAGACGCCGTCGTTGGTGATCGTGGGGGCGCCCCACTTCTTCTCCAACACGACGTTGCGGCCCTTCGGGCCAAGCGTCACTCGGACGGCGTCGGCGAGCTTGTTCATGCCCGCCTCGAGAGAACGGCGAGCGTTCTCGGCGTACGCAATCTGCTTCGGCATCGCGGTCTGACTCCCTGGGGTTGGGTACTGCTCGGACTGAGTGGTTCTGGCACTCGAGTGGTGCGAGTGCCAGAACCAATGTTGGCACTCTCACCCCGCGAGTGCAAATGAGGCCGCCCGGCCCAGCAGTACGCTGACGCCCGATGGCCGAGATGCACGATGCGACGGAGGAGTATCTCGAGACCATCCTGGAGATCGAGGAAGAAGGCGTCGTGCCGATCCGGGCCCGCCTGGTGGAGCGCCTCGGCCTGAGCGCTCCTGCCGTCTCCGAGCAGGTGAACCGTCTCGTCGAGCAGGGCTACGCGGAGCTCCTCGACGACCGGACCCTGCGCCTGACCGTCTCGGGCCGGGCGATCGCGACCTCGATCGTGCGGCGTCACCGCCTCGCCGAGCGGCTCCTCGTCGACGTGATCGGGCTCGAGTGGGAGAAGGTGCACCGCGAAGCCGACCGCTGGGAGCACGCGATCTCGGCCGACGTCGAGGCCAAGCTCGTGGAGCTGCTCGGCGATCCGGCCACCTGCCCGCACGGCAACCCGATCCCCGGGACCCGCCGGGCGGCCGACACCACCGCCGTGGTCCCGTTGACGGGTGCCGCTCCAGGGACGGTGCGCGTGACGAGGATCAGCGAGAAGATCGAGACCGATGACGCCGCGCTCGCCTTGCTGGCGTCGGCGGGCGTGATCCCCGGCTCGTCGTGTGAAGTCGTGCGGGTCGACGCCGGGGGTGTCGTGATCGCTGCGGACGGCGCCGAGTACCTCGTGCCCAGCGACGTCGCCCGACTCACGTTCATCGCCGCAGCCTGAGGCGATCGGCTCGGGTCAGAGCCCGGTCCGGCGCTCAGAACCCGGTCCGGCGCTCAGAGCCCGGCCGCCACCAGCACCAGCTCGGTCCCGGCGCCCAGCGCGACCCCGCCGAAGAGGCCCCACATGAGCATCTCCTTGTGGTCGAAGCGGAAGGCCACGCCGAGGAGCTGCACGATCACGTAGAGGATCGATCCGGCGGCCAGGCCGAGGAACAGCACCTCGACGTACTGGTCGACGAACGAGATCCCGATGACGGTACCGAGGAACGTCGGGAGCCCGCCGATCAGGCCCAACCCGCCCAGGAAGCGCCAGGTCGGACGATCGGACTCGCCGGCGAGCGGCGCGGTGATCCCGAACCCTTCGGTCGCGTTGTGCACCCCGAACCCGATGATCAGCAGGACGGCGAGGCTCACCTTGTCGCTCGCGGCGGACTGGCCGATCGCGAGACCCTCGGCGAAGTTGTGCACGCCGATGCCGATCGCGATAAAGAGCGCAAGACGCTTGGCGTCGGAGAGCCCGTGAATTCCGCGGATCGCCTTGGACTCCGCGACCGACATCGCACCGGGACCGGCCCCCGCCTTCAGGGCGTCGGTCCGCTGCTTCATCCAGCGGTCGTAGTAGACGAGCGCGAGCAAGCCCACGGCGAAGGCCGCGGTGAAGATCGCCGCGAGAGCGGCGAACTCGCCCCACGTGCCGCCCGACTCGACCGTGACCGCTTCGAGCGCGTGCTCGACGGGTTCGAAGCCGTGGATGAAGGTCTCGATGAGGAGGAAGGTGAGCACTCCGGCCGACCCGGCGTTGAGCAGCGCCCGGACCTTGGTCGACACCCGACGGGCGCGCCCGACCGGCAAGCCCAGGAAGATCGTGAGCCCGGCGATGGCGCCGAGCAGGATGATTTCGCCGTCCGACATGTGATGGTCGTCCCTCGTCCGTGCCGGAGCCCCTCGCTCCGAAGTAAGGGCAACCTTACCTACGTCGCGCGCGTGGGGCAAGCCGCCTCGATCAGGGGCCGCGTGCCTGCAAGGGCGAGGGGGTAGGAGGGCAGACGGCGCTCAGCCCCCGGCGACCGCCGGGACGATGCTGAGCGTCTGACCGGCGGTGACCGGCGTGGCCAGACCGTCGAGGAACCGGATGTCCTCCTCGGCGAGGAAGACGTTCACGAAGCGCCGGAGCGCCCCCGCCTCGTCGAAGATCCGCTCACCGAAGCCAGGATGCGCGACATCGAGTGCCTGCAGCACCTCGCCGACGCTCGACCCCTCGACGGTGAGCTCACCCGCGCCGCCGGACAGCGTCCGGAGCTGGGTCGGGATTCGAACCTTCACCGCCATCTCAGCCCTCCCGAGCTTCGGGGTACGCGTCCCAGAACGCGTCGAGCGAGGGCTCGATCACCTTGGTCGGCGCCGCCCCGGGTGCAAGGGCGTCGAGCGTCTTGAGGCCGTGGCCGGTGACGTAGACGACGACCCGTTCGTCGGGCCGGACCACACCGGACTCAGCGAGCTGACGGAGCGACGCGATCGTCGTCCCGGCTGCCGTCTCGCCGAAGATCCCCTCGGTGTGGGCGAGCAGGCGGATGCCGTCGACGATCTCGTCGTCGGTGACCGACGCGATCCCGCCGCCGGTCTCCCGCACGGTGTCGAGGGCGTAGTAGCCGTCGGCCGGGTTGCCGATCGCGATCGACTTGGCGATCGTGTCGGGCTTCACCGGCCGGATGGTGTCGGACCCCTCCGCGAAGGCGGTCGCCACCGGCGAGCAGCCCGTGGCCTGGGCACCCGACACCCGCACCTGCGATGCGTCGTCGAGGAGCCCGACCTGGTGCAGCTCGTCGAAGCCACGACGGATCTTCGTGAGGAGCGAGCCACTCCCCACCGGGATGACGACGTGGTCCGGGGTCTCCCAACCCAGCTGCTCCGCGGTCTCGAACGCGAGCGTCTTCGACCCCTCGGCGTAGAACGGCCGGATGTTCACATTGGCGAACGCCCAGGGGCGCTCGGCGGCAACCTCGGCACAGAGGCGGTTGACGTCGTCGTAGCTCCCGTCGACCGCCACCACGTTGCCACCGAAGACGGCGGTGCTGGCGATCTTCGCCGGCTCGAGGTTGGCGGGGATGAAGACGTAGCTCTCGAGCCCCGCCCGCGCGGCCGCTGCGGCGACCGCGTTCGCGAGGTTGCCGGTCGACGCACACGCCAGTGTCTTCAGCCCGAACTCGAGCGTCTTGGCGAGCGCGACCGCCACGACCCGGTCCTTGAACGAGTTGGTGGGGTTCCGGGTGTCGTCCTTGATCCAGACCTCACCGAGACCGAGCTCCGCGGCGAGGCGGTCGGCACGTACCAGGGGCGTCCACCCGACCGGCAGCGCCGCATCGCCGGGCGAGTCGACCGGCAGCAGCGACGCGTATCGCCAGATCGATTCCGGGCCGGCCGCGATGGACTCTCGGGAGACCTCGGCCCGCACGGCCGCGTCGTCGTAGGCCACCTCGAGCGGGCCGAAGCACCACTCACAGGTGTAGATCGGGGAAATGGGGTACGTCCTGGCGCACTCTCGGCACCGCAACGCTTCGACGTGAGCCACGGGGCTCCTCCTCAGCTCTGCGGGTGCCACGACTCCCTCGGCTGAGGACCCCGCGACACCTCGATTCGGTGAGGACCCGCACGAGGCGCGCCCTCCTTCTCGACGCGCTCGGAGCGCCTCGAGCGGAGGACCGCTCTCAGCTGCTCATCGGTCAGGCATTGGCACCTGGCACGCTGGATTGCTCCAGTGCGCTGGTTGCCGCGGCGTCAACGGGCCTGTCCCTCAGCCGCTCTCGATGAGCGCGTTCGGGGAGAACGATAGCGCCTTGCGCCCGCGGGCTCCAGTCGGATTCCGGGCCCGATCACGCCCAGAGCGACGCCCCTAGGCTCTCGCCACCATGGCGACGAGCACCCCCCCTCTCGGGAGCCCCGACCCCGCCACCCTCGCCGACCGGAAAACCGCCCTCGACACGACGATCTCGGTGTGCCTCCCCGCCTACAACGAGGAAGGCACGGTCGGCAACATCGTGGGGAGCATCCGCAGAGCCCTCGTCGAGCACACCCATCTCGTCGACGAGATCGTGGTGATGGACGACGGCTCCGAGGACAACACCGCCGCGTTCGCCCGGGAGGAGGGCGCCACGGTGCACCGAGTGGACCAGGTGCTCCCCGAGGTCGGGATCGGGAGCGGCAAGGGCAACGCGCTCTGGCGGTCCCTCGCGGTGACCAAGGGCGACCTCGTCGTCTGGATCGACGCCGACATCTACAACTTTCGGCCCCACTTCGTCACCCGACTGGTCGAGCCGCTGCTCGAACGACCGGAGACGCACCTCGTCAAGGCCTTCTACCGCCGACCGCTGCACGGTGCGCCAACCGGCGGCGGACGGGTCACCGAGCTCATGGCCCGCCCGTTGATCGCCGCGCTCTTCCCCCACCTCGCGAAGATCGTCCAGCCGCTCGGCGGCGAGTACGCGGGGCGCCGCACGCTGCTCGAGTCGGTGCCGTTCGTCGAGGGATGGGGCGTCGAGATCGGCCTGCTCATCGACGTCGCCGCCACGGCCGGGATCGACGCGATCGCGCAGTGCGACCTCGGGACCCGCGAGCACCGCAACCGCACCCTGGAGCAGCTGTCGCCGCAGGCGATGGCCGTGCTCGTGACGTGCCTGCGGCGCGCCGGCTTCCCTGAGGAGCGCCTCGGTACGACACTCGCGACCTTCGACGACGACCACGTCGCGATCGAGATCCCGATCCCGGCGCGCGAGCGCCCGCCGATGGTCACGGTCCCGGCGTACCGGGCGTCCCGCGACCTCGCGCCCCTCCCGTAGGCGCCCTGTCCAACCAGTCAGTCAGGCCAGCCAGGCCCCCGAGCCAGTCAGCCAGTCACAGGAGGTCACCGTGCCCCGACTCCGTCAGGTCCCGCGTTCCGAGGCCGCGCCCTCGGTGCTCCCGCTCTATGACCTGCTGTTCGGTCCCGACCGCGACCCGGTCGCCGATCCCGGTACCGCCACCGGCGCGCCGGGCGACTGGTGGACGGTGTTCGCACTGGTCCCCGACGTCTTCGACCACGCTGTCGGCGGGTTCGCCCTGTACCAGAGCCCGCACCGCGCGCTCGATCCCCAGCTCCGCGAGCTCGGCCAGACGCGGGTCGGCTGGGGCCGGGCGAGCCGGTTCGTGTTCTCGCAGCACTGCAAGTCGTGTCGGACCGCGGGGATCAGCGAGGAGAAGATCGCCGCGATCCCGGCGTGGTCGGTCGCCGAGTGCTTCACCCCGGTCGAGCGCGCCGTGCTCGCGTACACCGACGCGCTGGTCTACGACGGTGGACGCGTCGCCGACGACGTGTTCGCCGCCTT
>JANOWV010000357.1:0-2330 GCA_031418075.1 Actinomycetes bacterium | reverse complement strand
ACGACGGCGCCGAGACCGACGACGTCGTCCGGGTCGCCGGCCGAGTGCTGCTCCTCCGGCGCCAGGGCAAGCTCACGTTCGCCACGCTGCGCGACGCGTCGGGAAGTGTGCAGCTCTTCGTCTCGCGCGCCGTGCTCGGGGAGCAGGCGCACGTCGCGTTCGACGATCTCGATCTGGGCGACTGGGTCGGCATCGAGGGGACCGTGATGAAGACGCGGAAGGGGGAGCTGTCGGTCAAGGCATCGTCCTTTGCGCTGCTCGCGAAGGCGCTGCGACCGCTCCCCGAGAAGTGGCACGGGTTGTCCGACACCGACACCCGTTTCCGGCAGCGCTACGTGGATCTGATCGCGAACGACGACGCCCGCCGCGTGTTCGCGATCCGCTTCGAGGTGATCGCGACCCTCCGACGTCTGCTCGCGGAGCGTGGGTTCGTCGAGGTCGAGACACCTGTCCTGCACGTCCAGGCCGGCGGCGCCGAGGCCCGTCCGTTCGAGACGCACCACAACGCGCTCGACATGGGGCTCACCTTGCGCATCGCCCTCGAGCTGCACCTCAAGCGGCTTCTTGTGGGGGGCCTCGAGCGGGTCTTCGAGATCGGTCGTGTGTTCCGCAACGAGGGGCTGTCCACCCGCCACAACCCCGAGTTCACCATGCTCGAGCTGTACCAGGCCTTCGGTGACTACACCGACATGATGAGCCTCACCGAGACGCTCGTATCGGAGTGCGCGCGCATCGGGGCCGGATCCACCAAGGTGGTCGTCGACGAGAACGAAGTCGACCTCGCGCCGCCGTGGCCGCGCCGCCCGATGCTGGAGCTCATCGAGGAGCACTCCGGCGAGAAGGTGCACCCGAACGACGACCTCGCTGAGCTCCGCGCCGCGTGTGATCGGCACGAGGTGCCCTACGAGTCGGGCTGGGGACCGGGAAAGCTCGTCCTCGAGCTCTACGAGAAGTGCGTCGAGGCGAACCTCATCGCGCCCACCTTCGTCACGGATTACCCCAAGGAGGTCTCGCCGCTCGCCCGGACCCACCGCAACGATCCCGCGCTCGTGGAGCGCTTCGAGCTGGTCGTCTTGGGCCGGGAGCTCGCCAACGCCTTCAGTGAGCTGAACGACCCGATCGACCAGCGGAGCCGGTTCGAGGCCCAGGCGGCGCTGGCGGCGGCCGGTGACGACGAGGCCCACGGCGTCGACGAGGACTATGTCCGGGCCCTCGAGTACGGCCTGCCGCCCTGTGGTGGCCTCGGGATCGGCGTCGATCGGCTGGTGATGCTGGTCGCCGGGGTCTCGTCGATCCGTGAGGTCATCTTGTTCCCCCACCTTCGTCCCGAGATGGGCGAGTCTGGTAGCAAGGACTGAGGAGATTCCGGGGGCGACCCCGGACCGGCTGCAGGGGAACCGATGCGGGTACTGGTCACGGGTATGGGCGGCGAGCTCGGGACGCGCGTCGCCCAGCTGCTCGAGGACGAGCCGAGCGTCGATGAGATCGCCGGGTTCGACTTCGTGCCCCCGCGCCGGCGGTTGCGCCGCTCGGTGTTCCGCCGTATCGATCCGCGCGACCGCGATCGCCTCGTCGACTTCGTCACCGAGTTCGCCCCGGAGGCCGTCGCGCACTTCGGGTCCTACGAGCCCGATTCCCGCATGAGCCCCAAGGACGCGGCCGAGGCCACCGAGGCGTGTGCCGTCCACGCGCTCGGCGCCGCAGCACGCGCCGGGAGCCTCGAGCGCATCGCGGTTCGCTCGGGGATCGTCGTCTACGGCCGCGGTCGGTCGCATCCGCTCATGCCGGACGAGGAAGCCCCGCTCGCCCCGACGACCCCGTGGGGGCGCTCGTGCATGGAGGTCGAGGCCGTGGCGGCGGGGATCGGCCGACGCCACGACGTCATGGTCACCGCGCTCCGCTTCGCTCCCATCGCCGGGTCCCACGTCCCGAGCCCGCTCGGGCGCCTCCTTCGGCTCCCCGCGGTCCCGGTCCCGGCGCTCGGCGATCCGCCCTTCTCGATGCTCGACCGCGTCGATGCCGCGCGCGCGATGGTGCGTGCGCTGGTCCGGGGCCACGACGGTGTGCTCAACGTCGTGGGTCCCGGTGCGACCAGCCCGTGGCAGGCGGTGCGGTTCGGGCACCGCATCCCCGTCCCCGTGCTCGGCCCCGGATGGTCTGGCGCCCGACGTACGGCGGAGTTCCTGGGCGCGCCGGTGCCCGAGCACATCGTGGAGCTGCTGCGCCTCGGTCGCACCGCTGACGGCAGCCGCGCCGTGGAGGAGCTCGACCTCGGGTTCGTGCGGCCCACCCAAGACGTGCTCGCCGACCTGTACGAGTGGGCGACGGTC
>JANOWV010000356.1:0-1993 GCA_031418075.1 Actinomycetes bacterium | reverse complement strand
TCAGCGCCGGGTACGGTCGGCCCCATCGTCACCCGACGGACAGATATCGCACAGGGGAGTTCGCCATGGCCGAGTACGGCATCACCAACTACTTCAAGGGCGGCACGAAGGCGCAGTACGACGCGACGGTTGCCGCGGTGCACCCCGACGGGGGTAAGGGATTGCCACCCGGACAGTCGCACCACTTCGCGGGTGAGACCGGCGACGGATTCATGGTCGTCGCGATCTGGGACTCGCAGGCGACATGGGAGGCGTTCCGCGACACGACGCTCGTCCCCGCGCTCATGAGTGCCGAGGGCGCGCTCCCCGGACCGCCTGTCGAGACGACGTTCGACATCCACAACGAGATGCACGCCTGAGCAGCTCCGACCCCGGACGGGCGTCGGCCCGGGATCAACTGACGTTGGCGTCATAGACTCGCTGGCATGCGAGGGATTCTCAACGCCGCTGGATACGTGCCCTACTGGCGGCTGGACCGCACGCAGATCGGCGCGACCTTCGGGAGCGGCGGCGGGAAGGGCACCCGCGCCGTGGCGTCGTTCGACGAGGACACCACGACGATGGGCGTCGAGGCGGCCAGGCTCGCCGTACGCGGCCTTCCCGAGGGTGTCGCACCCTCCCAGCTGTGGTTCGCGACCGTGGCGCCGGCGTACCTCGACAAGACCAACGCGACGACGATCCACGCGGCGCTGCGCCTCGATCGAGACGTGACCGCGCTCGACTGGGGCGGCGCGATCCGTTCCGGGGTCGGCGCGCTCGGCACGGCGTTGCGCGGCAACGATTCCGTGCTCGTGGTCACCTCCGACCTGCGTGAGGGGCTCCCGACCAGCGCCGACGAATCGGCGGGTGGGGACGCCGCCGCGGCGATCGTGGTGGGCTCCGACGCCGACGGGCCGCTCCTCGCTGAGCTGCTCGGCACGGGAAGCGCGACCGAGGAGTTCATCGACCGCTGGCGTCTGCCCGGCGATCACCGCTCCAAGATCTGGGAGGAACGCTTCGGCGAGACGAAGTACCTCCCCCTCGGCGACGAGGCGTGGAACGCGGCGTTGAAGTCGGCGGAGCTGTCCGCCGACCAGGTCGATCGCCTCATCGTGACGGGCGCCCACGGGCGGTCCGTCAAGGCGATCAGCGGCCGACTCGGCGTCGACAAGGAGAAGGTGGTCGACGATCTCGCCGCGACGGTCGGGTTCACGGGCGCCGCCCACATCGGGCTGTTACTCACGTCCGCGCTCGAGTCGGCCGAGCCGGGGCAGATCATCGGGGTCCTCTCACTCGCCGACGGCGCCGACTCGTTCCTCTTCCGCGTCACCGACGCGATCACGAAGTGGACACCGGTGCGGACCGTCGCCACGCAGATCGGAGCACGGGCCGACGTCGCGTACGGCAAGTACCTGTCGTGGCGCGACTGGGTCACGCTCGAGCCGCCGCGTCGACCGGAGCCGGGACGTATCTCCGGTGCGATCTCGGGTCGACGGGAGGACTGGAAGTACGGCTTCGTCGGCTCCCGCGACCGTTCGAGTGGTGCACTGCACCTCCCACCCGCGCGGGTCTCGATGGAGGGCGGCGCACTCGACGACATGGAGCCGGCGCCCATGTCGGACGCGGTCGGCACCATCGCGACATTCACGATCGACAAGATCGCCTACTCGCCCAGCCCGCCGATCGTGTTTGCCGTCGTCGACTTCGAAGGCGGGGGCCGCACGGCCGTCGAGCTGTGCGACGTGAACGCCGATGACCTCGCGATGGGCGACAAGGTCGAGATGACGTTCCGTCGGTTGTTCACCGCCGACGGGATCCACAACTACTTCTGGAAGGGTCGCCCCGTTCGCGGGTGAGCCACCAGAGAAGGGACTGCCGCACATGGCATCGCACGGGATCAAGGACCAGGTCGCCATCGTCGGGATGGGGTGCACCAAGTTCGGCGAGCACTGGGACAAGGGTACCGACGACCTCCTGATCTGGTCGACCGAGGAAGCGATGCAGAGCGCGGGCG
>JANOWV010000355.1:0-3833 GCA_031418075.1 Actinomycetes bacterium | reverse complement strand
GATGCGGGCTGCCGGTGGATTGCGGAACCCCGGGGAGAAGAGCAAGTTCGAGACCTTCAAGGCGACGGGCGGGGCCGCGGTCGTGCTCGACGCCCGCGACGGCTCGGTCGTGGCGCTCGCGTCGGCACCGACGTTCGACGTCACCAAGTTCACCGACGGAATCCCGGCCGAGGAGTTCAAGGTCCTCACCGACCCGACATCGAACTACCCCTTGCTCGACCGCGCCATCCAGGGTCAGTACCCGCCCGGCTCGACCTGGAAGCTGTTCACGGCCCAGGCGGCGCTCGAGGCGGGCACCGTCACCCCCGACGAGGTGATCATCGACCGCGGCTTCGTGAAGTACGGCGCGGCGGGCAGTGAGCAGGAGTTCAAGAACGCCGGCAAGGAGGTCCACGGCGCGGTGACGCTGCCGACGGCCATCGCGGTGTCGAGCGACGTCTACTTCTACATCCAGGGCTTCCGGTTCTGGGACTACTTCCGTGATCGCGCGGCCGAGAAAGGCAACCTCGCCAAGGGGTACGCGATCCAGCGGCTCGCCCGGAAGTTCGGCTTCGGCAAGCCGACCGGGATCGGGCTCGCCAACGAGCAGCCGGGACGGATCCCCGATCAGAAGTTCAAGGAGAAGCTCAACAAGGACAACCCCGATCCCGCCACGCGCGACTGGCTCCCCGGCGACAGTGCGGCACTCGCGATCGGTCAGGGTGACCTCCTCGTCACCCCGCTGCAGGAGGCGGTGGGGTACGCGACGTTCGCGAACGGTGGCACTCGCTTCGCGCCCCGCCTGGCCGAGAAGATCCTCACTCCCGGCGGCGAGACGATCCTGCGGGATCTGCCGGTCCAGGAGGTCGCGAACGTCGAGGTCCCGCCCGAGGTCCGCGCCCCCATCATGGACGGGCTCATCAACGTGGTGAAGGGGATCGGCACCGCCGCGCCCGCGTTCTCGGGCTACTCGGGGATCGAGGTCGCAGGCAAGACCGGCACGATCGAAGTGCTCGGCAAGCAGGACACCTCGGCGTTCGCCGCGATCCTGAACCCGAACCCCGTCACTCCCGACGACCCGCAGTACGTGATCATGGTCTTCGTGGAACAGGGTGGGAACGGCGGCTCGGTTGCTGCGCCCATCTCCCGTCGGATCATCGAGGCGTTGAACGGGAACCTGACCCCGCCGAACGTGCGGCTCGTCGCGCCGAAGGGCGACTGACCGATGCTGCCGACCGGTCCGGCCGGGCGTCCCGGGCGTCGTCCTCAGCCCCGCCCCCAATCTCGGGGGATGGGGAGCTCGCTCGTCGGGCCGGGCGGTCGCCCGATGCGCAGCCAACGAGCGCTTCGTACTGCAGGTGCCGGACCGCGCCGCGGTCGCCGTTCGGTGCTCGATGCGGAGACGGCGGCGAGCCTCGACTGGGTGCTCATCGTCGCGGTGAGCATGATCGCCGTGATCGGGCTCATGATGATCTACTCGTCGACGCATACCAAGGTCGAAGGCGACGCGTTCTACTTCGTGAAGCGCCAGGGGATCGCCCTCTCGTTGGGGATCGCGGTGTTCCTCGGACTGATCCGCGTCGACTACCGCAAGCTGCGCGACTTCTCGTTGCTCGCCTACATCCTCACCTGCGCCTCATTGTTCCTGGTCCTGACCCCGTTCGGGTCGAACGCGAACGGTGCGACTTCGTGGTTCGCGTTGCCGCTGGGCTTCCAGTTCCAGCCGTCGGAGGTTGCGAAGTTCGCCCTCGTGGTGGCGCTGGCCGGCTACGTGAACGAGCACCGGGGCGATATCGACCCGTGGCGCCTCACGGTGATCATCTCCGTGGCCATGGTGCCGCTCGGACTCGTGCAGCTCCAGCCCGACCTCGGCACCAACATGGTGCTGCTCTGCATCGTGGTCGGCCTGCTCGCGGTCGCCGGCGTACGGGGCCGGTACCTGATCGTGCTCGTGCTGCTGGGGATCACCGCGGTCTACGCGGTGATCAACCTCGGGATCTTGAAGCAGTATCAGCTCGACCGCCTCACGGTCGTCGTCGACTCCGGCGACAAGAAGCAGGGGGTCGCGTACAATCAGGATCAATCGGTCAAGACCATCGCGACCGGAGGACCCACAGGGCAAGGCTTCCTCAAGGGTCCGCAAACCAGGCTGAGCTTCGTCCCCGAGCAACAGACTGACTTCATCTTCACGGCCGTCGGCGAGGAGTTCGGCTTCCTCGGCTCGTCGTTGCTGCTGTCGTTGTTCGCGATCGTCCTGTGGCGTACCTGGCGAACAGCCCGGCTCGCGCGCGATTTCTACGGGACGCTCGTGTGCTCGGGCATCTTCGCGATGTTCGCCTTCATGATCTTCGAGAATGTCGGGATGACGATGGGGATCATGCCCGTCACCGGGATCCCGCTGCCCTTCATGAGCTACGGCGGGTCTGCACTGATCACGTCGTGTGCATGCATCGCGCTGGTGAACAACGTGTACATGAACCGCTTCTCGTAGACCCGAGACCGGGAGCGGACACGGCCCTCCGGGCCGGAACCCGGCCATTCCGACGCGATCGGCGGGGGCCGGGTTCGGCCGCGGCGCGGCTAGCCTGGTGCCCCAGATGACATCCGACCTCCGGCCCGACCTCTGGCCGAGGATCGAACCCCTGTTGCACGGGGTGGAGAAGCCCGCCCGCTATATCGGGATGGAGCGAGGGAGCCAGGCTCCGATCCACCACCCCGACCAGGTCTCGTGGCTCCTCATCTACCCCGACACCTACGAGATCGGCCTGCCCAACCAGGGGCTCCAGATCCTCTACGAGATCCTCAACGAGCGCGACGACGCGGCCGCCGAGCGGGCCTACGCGCCCTGGGTCGACCTCGAGGCCGAGATGCGGGCCCGTGCGCTCCCGCTCTTCTCCGTCGACACCCACCGCGACGCGGGCGCGTTCGATGTCCTCGCGTTCAACCTCTCGGCGGAGCTCGTCTACACCAACGTCCTGAACTGCATCGATCTCGCCGGGGTGGCGGTCCGTAACGAGGATCGTCACGATGCCGACCCGCTCGTCATCGTGGGCGGACACTGCGCCTTCAATCCCGAGCCGCTTGCCGGCTACGTGGACGCCTTCGTCATCGGCGATGGCGAAGAGGTCGTGGGCGAGGTCAACGAGGTCCTCGCCGCATGGAAGCAGGCGGGCAAGCACGACCGAGAAGGGGTGCTGCGCGAGCTCGCGTCCGTCGTCGGCGTCTACGTGCCGTCGATGTACGAAGCGCACTACGAAGGCGCTCGGCTCGCCGCGATCGAGCCTCGGTATCCCGACGTTCCCGCGACGGTCGAGAAGCGGACCGTGGCCGACCTCGCGGAGTGGCCCTACCCCAAGAACCAGCTCGTGCCGCTCATCGAGGTGGTGCACGACCGCCTCAACGTCGAGGTGTTCCGCGGGTGCACCCGCGGGTGTCGCTTCTGCCAGGCGGGGATGATCACCCGGCCGGTGCGTGAGCGGCCCGAGGCGCAGGTGCGCACCATGGTGCGCGACGGCCTGAAGCGCACCGGGTACGACGAGGTCGCGCTCACCTCGCTGTCGACGGCCGACTTCTCCGGGATCGAAGGGGTCGTCGCTGATCTCGTGGGCTGCCAGGACGGGACGGGCGGGGTCGGCGTGGCGCTTCCGTCGCTGCGCGTCGACGCGTTCACAGTGGGGATCGCGGCCCAGATCCAGAAGGTCCGCCGGACTGGACTTACCTTCGCCCCCGAAGCCGGGACCTGGCGGATGCGCACGGTGATCAACAAGCTGATCACCGAAGAGGATCTCTACGCCGCGGTCGATGGTGCGTACTCAAACGGTTGGCGACGCGTGAAGCTCTACTTCCTCACCGGG
>JANOWV010000354.1:0-3143 GCA_031418075.1 Actinomycetes bacterium | reverse complement strand
CGCCGACAGGCGCTGCGCCTTTTCGGCCGCGGCGGCGTCGTCGGAGCCGAGGACGACGAGCCCGCCCCAGGAGCACTCACACGTCGGCCGGCGAGCCGCAGCCCGCACTTCGGGGACGTGCGCCGCGAACTCTTCGGCCTTCGCGCCCCACCAGTTCCAACCGTCTGCGCTCTCCGCCGCGATGCGGCGTACCTCGTCGAGCCCCCCACCGACCCAGACCGTGGCGCCATGATCCCGAACCGCCTCGACGGTCTCTTGGAGGCCGGCGAGACGATCCTCGACCGATCCGAAACCCAGCCCGAAGGTCTCGTTCTCCTCCCGGCTCTCGCTGTCGCCGGCACCGATCCCGGCGATCACCCGACCCGGCGCCACGTTCGCGACGGTCGCGATGGCGGCCGCCAGGGACGCGGGGGGCCGCAGCGATGCTCGCAACACCAGGGTCCCCACGGCGATGCGCTCCGTCGCAGCGGCGACCGCCCCCAGGAGCGCAATGCCCTCGAGCGCCGGTCGCCGTGCTCCGGCCGCGTTCCTGCGGAAGAGGTGGTCGTAGACGAAGACGCCGTCGACCCCGGACTCCTCAGCCACACGTGCGACCGTGAGCGGGATCGCCGGATCGTCGACGAACGACGGCAGCGTGATGCCGACCTTCACGAGCGAAGCACGTCCGGGATCACGCGACCATCAACGGGCCAGCGCGGCCGCACCGACGACACCGGCCGCGTCTCCGAGCACCGCCGCGACGACCGGGACCTCGGGCCGCTGCCGGGCCCCCTCGAGCTGCGCCGCGAAGATCCGGCGCACCGGGCCGAGCAGCACCTCACCGAGCTCCACGAGCCCGCCGGACACGACGACGATGTCGGGATCGAAGACGTTGGCCAGCCCTGCGAAGCCGAGCGCCACATGATGGGCGTACGCCTCGATCAGCGCGACCCCGTCCGCCTCGCCGGCCGTTGCGCTCTCGGCCGCATGCTCGGAGCGCACCGCGTCGACCCGACCGCCCGCGCGGGCGAGCACGCTGGGCGCGCGACCGTCTGCTGCTGCTTCCCTCGCCGCACGGCCGAGCCCGGTGCCCGAGGCGAACGCCTCCCAATGGCCGATCTGGCCACAGGCGCATTTCGGCCCGTGCGGATCGAGCTGCCAATGACCGACCTCGCCGGCGAAGCCGTGGGCGCCCCGCAGGAGCCGACCATCGCTGATGATGCCGCCTCCCACCCCCGTGCCGAGCGTGAACACGAGCGCGTGGTCGTGTCCCTCGGCCGCGCCGTGCTGCACTTCGCCCCACGCGGCTGCGTTCGCGTCGTTGTCGACGACTGCAGGAAGGTCGAGACGCTCGGTCAGCAGCCGCCGGAGCGGGACGTCGAGGTACTGCGGGAGGTTCGGCGCGTAGTGGAGCACGCCGTCGCGATCGACGAGCCCTGCGATCCCGACACCGATCGCGGTCACGGGCGCGTCGACCTCTCCCTGGAGCTCGGCGAGGTGCACTGCGATCGCGTCGACGAGCGCCTCGGCCGATGCAGGCGAGGGTGTCCGCCGCTCCGCTAGGACCGCGCCGCGTCCGTCGACGATCCCGACGCGCAGGTTCGTACCGCCGACATCGACGCCTGCAGTGCAGCTCCGAGCGTCGGTCACTCGGCGATGTCGAGGTGACGTACCTGCACCGGTGCTGCGGCGCTCGAAGTGTCCACTCCGACATCGGGCGTCCTGGCATCGGGTTCTGCCGCATCGGGGCCGGGGGCATCGGGGCCACGCGCGACGTCGCGTGCCGCGTCCGCGTGCACTCGGTGCTGCTCCTGCACCGCCCGGTCGGCGGCATCGACGATCACCTGCACAGCCAGGAGAAGCTCCTGAGCGGCGCGCACGACATGCTCGGCCACCTCCGGACCTGCCTCGAGGAGCGCGCCGACGAGGGACTCGACCGCGGTAGGGGGCGGGAGCCCCGGTCCTGCGTCGTCGGAGGTCACGTCGGATGCGTCGGCCATGGGATCGGGCGCGCCGGGTTCCGAGGCAGACGAATCGACGACGTCGGGCTCCGGCACGCGCTCGGGTTCGGTCATCGTTCGGTCTCCTTCTTCATCTCTTTCAGCGCGGTGCCCATGATCATCCCCGCGGCCCGACGCTTGAGCAGTCCGGGGAGCGGGATCGAGATGTCGACGGCGAGGTCGTAGGTGACCCGGGTCCCCTCGCCTTCGGCCTCGAACCCGTAGCGCCCATCGAGGCGCCGCAGGACGTCGCCCTCGATCAGCTTCCACGAGAATGCAGACGGAGCCTCCGTGTAGTCGTACTCGAGGACATAGTGGATGCTCCGACCCAGGCCTGCCACCCGATACTCGACGCGTGCGCCGCGCCCCTCCTCGTCACGGTCGAGGATTGCGACGTGCTTCACATCTTTCGCCCACGAGGGGTACCGCTCGAAGTCGGTGGCCACCTCCCAACAGCGCTGGGGTGGAGCGGCGACGGTGATCCGTTCGTGCGCCTCGTCTGCCATGACGCCCATCGAACCAACTCACCCGGCCGTGCGCAAACCGACCGCCCCGGCCCGAACGACCGGCCCAGTCAGGGACGGTTGCGGGCGGTGTCGCGACGCTCGGGGAACGTCCCGTGGCGTGCGGCCCACAGCCCGACGAAGCCGAGCGGCAGCATCGGCACGAGCACGCCGAACGGATTCGAGGCCGCAGTCCCCGCGGCAACGAGCACGCACACGCCGAGCGATCCGAAGAGTCGCCATCGCAGCGCTCGTGGCGCCGCGCCCATCGTCCCGAACAGGTTCGCTACCACGATGTCGTCACCCTGAGCGCTGCGGGCCACGGCCACGGCGAACGCCCACCCCCACACGAGCATCGAGGCGAAGAACAGCACGACGGCGACGATCACCGCCAGGTCCTCCAGACCGTCGACGCCGGCCGCCGCCGGGACAGCCGTCGCGAGGAACATCGCGGTTCCGGCCCACGAGCACACGACGATCGGGCGACCGGTCATGGCGACGAGGTTAGGTCAGCGCAACGTCGAGAGATCTCCGGCCGCGAGTGGCGCGAGTCGAGCCGCGAGGGCGTCGTAGGAGTAGTCCCGACGCGCGCGCTCGAGCGCGGCGCGACCCATGCGGATCCTCTCGGAGTCGTCGACCACGAGCGCGGCGATCGCGTCGC
>JANOWV010000353.1:0-4352 GCA_031418075.1 Actinomycetes bacterium | reverse complement strand
GCGACGTTCTCGGCCATCTCGCGCCAGGCGACGACGTTGAAGAAGGAGACCTGCTCCTCCCACTCCTGCGTCTGGCGGTTCTGCCATCGACGGTTCACCGCGAGCCCGAACGCGACCTTCGCCGCGCCGCCGGCGGTGTAGCGCAGCTCGGGGTCACGGGTGACGTTGCCCACCAGGGTCACTGAGTTGTCGGCCATCGCAGTTGCTCCTCTTGCCGGGCGGATCGGGGTGCGGTTCGGGTCGTGGCGTACAGGTTGCGGACTAGGCCTCGGCCGGCGTGCCGAGCTTGCCGTAGACGGACTCGGGGATCCGCAGCACGATGTGGCGGATCACCTCGTCGGCGAGCGTGAGGACACGCCCGAGCTCTTCAGTGGCGGCTGGCTCGGCGCGCACGTGGAAGACGACGTAGTAGCCCTCCCAGCGGTGGTGGAGCCGGTACGCGAATCGGCGCTTGCCCCAGAAGTCGACCGGGCCGAGCTCGGCGCCCTTCGACGTGAGCAGCGTGGTCGCGCGTTCAACGGCCGAGCGGATCTCGGAATCCTCGAGATCGGCGTTGTAGATGACCATGATTTCGTACGGCCGCATGGACCGGACCTCCTTCGGACCAACCTCGCAAGAGGTGGGCTCCCCAGGTCGGGGCCGGGAGATCCGGACCGCCGGAGGAGCAGGCGTCGAGTTGAGAAGCGGTCAGGGTACCAGGAGTCTCCCGGTACCCCAGCCTCGGGTCGTGTCGACGCCGCCGAAGGACGACCCTACGACCCGGGTGTGACACCTCGCACCCCAATGGCTCCCGGCACGATCGAACGGCTCAGCCGGACAGACGACCCGGGGGCAGGTCACCGGCCAGGGTCTCCAGCGCGAAGCGGAACGGTCCGGACGACCGGTAGATCGGGCACTCCGACTCAGTGCCGGCGCACGGTTTCATGCGAAGACGGTCGACGGAGCGACCGGCGGCGTCGAAGAACCCGATGTCGAGGGCGACGGGCACCGTCGACATGGTGAACGCCGACTCCGACTGCGCGTCGAACACGAAGAGCATCCCGTCGTAGTCCCCGAGGTCGGCGCGCGCACGGAGACCCTGGGTCCGCTCGGTGGCATCGTCGGCGACGACGATCCGGAGCCGGGCCTCGCCGACCGACACCTCCGTCTCGGTCAGGTCGGGGAACGGAGCGCTCGCCGCAGTCGCCTGGGCGGCGCGGGCGAGGATGCCGGTCGAGGGCGGCGATGCTCCGTTGTCGTTGAGGAGTGCCGCCCCGCCCACCGCGGCGAGCGCGACTCCGGCGGCCATCAATGCTGCCCCACCGACTCGTGCGACGCGTCGGCTCACGGCGTTCGACGGATCCCGACGCAGCCCGAGTGGTCGGTCACCCAGGCCCGGTCATGCGGGGGCGGGCTCGTCGCTGGACTCCTGGGCCCGGTCCGCCTCGGCGCGCGCCGTCGCAGTCCGGCCCGCGAGGTGCAGATCATCGAGGAACAGGTCCGCGGCGTGGTACGTCTCCTCACTTGACGGGAACGTGCCTGCCCGGACGTCGGCGGCGAACTCGCCGACCGCGTGCGTGGCGTCTGCTGCGAGGTCGGCGTACCGGCGGACGAACTTCGGCACCGCCCGGTCCTCGAGCCCGAGCAGGTCGTGGAGGACGAGCACCTGACCGTCGCAGTGGCGACCGGCGCCGATCCCGATCGTGGGGACCGGGACGGTGTCGGTGACCAGCCGAGCGACGGCATCGGGAACGCATTCGAGCACGATCGCGAAGCAGCCGGCTTCGGCGAGTGCCACGGCATCGTCGACGATCGCCCGAGCGGCGTCGAGCTCCTTGCCCTGGACCCGGAATCCTCCCAGCGCGTGGATCGACTGGGGCGTGAGGCCGAGGTGCCCCATCACCGGGATCTCGGCGTCGAGGATCGCCTGGACCGCGGGGAGGCGTTTGCGGCCTCCCTCGAGCTTCACCGCACCGGCACCAGCTCGGATGAGGGCGGCGGCGTTGCGCACGGTGTCGTCGAGCGAGACGTGGTAGCTGAGCCACGGCAGGTCACCGACGACCAGCGCGGTGGGCGCGGTGCGGGCCACGGCGCCGACGTGGTGCGCCATGTCGGCGGTGGTGACCTGGAGCGTGTCGTCGTAGCCCAACACGACCATCGCAACGGAGTCGCCGACGAGGATCATGTCGACCCCCGCATCGTCGACGATGCGCGCGGTCGGTGCGTCATAGGCCGTCACCATGACCAACGGGTCGCCGGCACCCTTGCGGGCGGCGACTGCTGGCGCGGTGATCGGTTTCCGGGATACGCCCGACTGGCGAGGCGGGAACTGCTCGGTCATCTCGTGACCCTCCACCGTCCAGGGCACCCATGGCTCCCGGCGGCACCCCGACCATAGCAAGTGGCCTGACTGGTGTGCCGAGGGGATGCAAGGGTCGAGGTTGATCGACACCGACTTCACCGAAGCGCCGTCGGAGCGAGTGCCGTCGCCGGGGGCGTTGCCATCGATGAAGCGTGCGGCGTCGTCAGCCGGCGTAGCGGCGCCCGTGCAGCTCGTGGCGGTGGAGGTGGTTCCACCGGCAGGTCACGCAGACCTCGACCACGTAGCAGGAGAACTCCTCGTGGCGCGCCTCGAGCTTGGCCAGCTCGTTGGGCGAGGAGATGCATCGCCCGTTCGCCGCACGGAGCTTGTCGCCATAGACGTAGGAGACGAGCCGTAGGTCCGTGCTCCCGCACACCGGGCAGTCGCCCGCTGCCGGCTCGCCGATGTGTCGGCCGGCTCGCACCAGCTCAGGGTGGGCGTCGCAGACGTCCATCCGCTCGACCCGCCCCGCGCGGAGATCGCGCAGGACGGCCCGTCGGGCGAGCGCATAGTCCACGTGACGACGCACGGCGCGGAGTGTAGGGCGGGCTCCGCCGAATCGCGTGCAGGGACCGGATCGGGTGCCGGGCGAATCCCGCCGTCGACTTGACACCGATGCCCGAAGCCGACAGAATCTCTCTCGATATATCGTATCGATATATCGGAGCGCACAAAGCGCGTCCCCCTCCCGACCGGAGCCCTCCTCCATGCTCGAGCTCGCCGTCCTCGGCCTCCTCAAGGAACAGCCGCTGCACGGATACGAGCTGAAGAAGCGGCTCAGCGAGACCCTCGGGTTCCTCTGGGGGGTCTCGTACGGGTCCCTCTACCCCGCGCTCCGTCGCCTCGAGCGCGACGGTGCGATCGAGAGCGTCGAGCCGAAGGGCTTGGCGCCCGCCCCCATCGCGCCGACCGGCTCCGTCACCGGTGACCTCGCCGCCGCTCGCCTGCGCTCCGTGGCCGACCGCCTCGCCACCGGCGGCCGCCGAACGCGCAAGGCGTACCGCATCACCGACCGCGGCGACGCCCAGCTCCTCGAGCTGCTCATGGCCGACGACGAACGCGCCGACGACGAACGCGCCTTCGCACTCAGGCTCGCGTTCTGTCGCCACCTTCCCGGCGCCGCGCGCCTCCAGCTGTTGGAGCGCCGCCGCCAGTCCCTCATCGAACGTCTCGACGGCGCCCGCCGCCCGAGCCGGACGACGTCCGCCATCTCCGACGACCGCTACACCCGCTCGCTCCGCGAGCACCGAACCCGTTCGACCCAACGCGATCTCGAGTGGATCGAAGAGCTCATCGCTCTCGAACACGCCGAGATCGCACCGGCCCAAGACCCAGTCCAAGAAGGAGCCTCGCAATGAGTGCACGAAAGGTCCGTGTTGCCATCGCCGGAATCGGGAACTGCGCGAGCAGCCTCGTCCAGGGCGTGGAGTTCTACCGGGACGCCGATCCGAACGAAGACGTCCCCGGGCTCATGCACGTCGAGCTCGCCGGCTACCACGTCGGTGACGTGGAGTTCGTCGCCGCGTTCGACGTCGACGCGACCAAGGTCGGACTCGACCTCGGCAAGGCGATCGACGCCGGCCCGAACAACACCATCAAGTTCGCCGACGTCGGCGAGCTCGGTGTCCAGGTGCAGCGCGGCCCGACGTTCGACGGTCTCGGCGAGTTCTACCGCGAGCTCGTCGAGGAGTCCCCGCTCGCGCCGGTCGACGTCGCCCAGGTCCTGCGCGACACCAAGGCCGACGCGCTGGTGAGCTACCTCCCCGTCGGGTCCGAGGACGCGCAGCGCTACTACGCGCAGGCCTGCCTCGACGCCGGTGTCGGGTTCGTCAACGCGATCCCGGTGTTCATCGCCAGCGACCCCGAGTGGGCGAAGAAGTTCGAGGATGCCGGCGTCCCGATCATCGGCGACGACATCAAGAGCCAGGTGGGCGCCACCATCGTCCACCGCATCCTCACCCGCCTCATCGAGGATCGCGGCGTCGAGCTGGACCGCACCAACCAGCTCAAC
>JANOWV010000352.1:0-9969 GCA_031418075.1 Actinomycetes bacterium | reverse complement strand
TCATGACGTCGCGTTCGACGGGCCCGAGGATCCGGCGGGCGACCTCGTCGGAGCCGGCGACGACGAATGCGCACTTGCAGTCGGCGTCACCGAAGGTGGCGAAGATGCGCTCGGCGACCGGGATCCACGCGGTGGCCTCGGTGCGGCCGGGCAGGATCACGAGACACAGCTGGAACATCGTCGACCAGTCGTCGACGGTGCGAGTGACGTCGGCGCTCGTGGTGAGCGCGAGCGACGGGTCAGGGTTCTTCGCCACGAGCGAGAAGGTAGCGCCTCATCACCCGACCGGGGGACTCCGAACTGGGTGCCTCCCGAGTCTGCGCCCCGAGTCTGCGCCCCGAGTCTGCGCCTAGGGTGGGTCCGACAAGTCGCAGACTGAGGAGCAAGCAGATGAGTGCAACCGAGCCCACCGGCGGACAGAGCAACGCCGACAAGGCCAAGGACATCGCCGGCGACGTCGCCGGGAAGGCCAAGGACGTGGCCGGCACCGTGGGCGGCAAGGCCAAGGACGTCGCCGGGGTCGCGGGGAAGAAGGCCGGCGGCCTCTTCGCCAAGATCAAGGAGATGTTCGCCAAGAAGTAGGCGATGGGCCGTCGGGTTCAGCCGAACCCGATGGCCTTGAGCATCGCCGGCGGCATCTCGTCGCGGCCCTCGGCGAGGAGCGCGGCCCGCTCGATGTTGATCAGGTCGCGTTCCTCGCGCTCCAGCCAGGTGTCCCACGGGCCGGGCGGGATGGTGCCGGCGACGCAGTGGCGCAGGTACTCCTGGAGGACCCGGACGTCGGCCTCCCCGCCGACCGGGCCGTGGCCCGGCACGATGACGTCGGCCATGTCGGCGACGGCGTCGAGCACGTCGGCCCAGGTCGCGGGGTCGCCCTGGAAGGCCAACGGCGTCACCCCGAAGAAGCAGAGGTCACCGGCGAAGCACACGTCGACATCGGCGATGACCAGCATCAGGTCGCCGCTCGTGTGGCCCGTCGCCGGCAGGATCTCGATTCGGGGTGTGAGCTGCGCCGGTCCGTCGACCAGGTGCGTGACCGGTCGGGTTCCGTGCTCGGCGAGGTCGTCGAACCCGGCCGCGAAGGCAGGCATGAACGCCTTGTAGGCGTCGATCGGCATGTCCTGGTCGAGCAGCTCGCTCGTCTCGGGCGACGCGTAGATCGCAGCCGCGGGGAATGCCTTGGTGCCGCCGACGTGGTCGACGTGTGCGTGCGTGAGGACGACCCGCTTCACCGGCCGCGCGAGCTCGGCGACCGCTGCCGCAAACGGCTCCCACTGGTCGCGCACCATGAGGGTGTCGATCACGGTGAGGCCATCGTCGTCGACGACCACACCCGCGTTGCTCACGCCGGACTCGCCCCCGGGCTGGAGCCACGCGAGCACGCCGTCGGCGACCTCGGTGAGCCCCGAAGGAGTGGAGGCAACTGGCGACGGTTGGGCCACGGATCGAGCGTACCGGTAGCGTTTGGGCCATGTCCGAGCGATCACGTCACCTGCCCCGTCGAGCCTGCCTGTCGGTTCCCGGCTCGAGCCCGAAGATGCTCGCCAAGGCGGCCGGCCTCGGCGCCGACATGGTCTTCCTCGACCCCGAGGACGCCGTCGCGCCGCTCGAGAAGGAAGCCGCGCGCGGCCACATCGTCGAGGCCATCAATACCCACGACTGGGGCGACTCCGTCCTGTGCGTGCGCGTGAACGCGTGGGACACCGAGTGGACCTACCGCGACGTGATCCACATCGTCGAGGGCGCGTCGGAGCGGCTCGATGAGCTGATGCTGCCGAAGGTGCAGTCCGCCGCCGAGGTCCAGGCGCTCGACATGCTCCTCACCCAGATCGAGGCCCACATGGGCCGGAAGACGACCGTGGGCATCGAGGCCCAGATCGAGACCGCACGCGGGCTCATCAACGTCGACGACATCTGCGCCGCCTCGCCTCGGCTGGAGACGATCATCTTCGGCCCCGCCGACTTCGCCGCCTCCACCGAGATGCCCGTCCTCACCGGCGGGGTCCAGATCCCCGAGTACCCGGGTGACCACTTCCACTACGTGTTCTCGCGGATCCTCATGGCCGGGCGGGCCAACGGGCTGCAGGTGATCGACGGTCCGTTCCTGAAGATCAAAGAGCTCGACGCGCTGCGCGACTACGCGATGCGCACGCGAATCCTGGGTTACGACGGCAAGTGGGCGCTGCACCCCGATCAGGTCGGGGTGATCAACGAGGTGTTCACCCCCACCCAGGAGCAGTTCGACACCGCGCTCGACATCCTCGAGGCCTACGAGAAGGCCACGACCGAGGGTGCCGCGGGCGAGCGCAAGGGCGCGGTGATGTTCGGCGACGAGATGATCGACGAGGCGAGCCGCAAGATGGCGATCAAGTTCGTGAGCCGCGGCGAGCGCGCCGGCATGTCGCGCTCCTGAGGGTTCAGTCCTCGATCCCCAGGTCGTCGGCAACCTCGCCAACGGTCTCGATCTCGGACCGGTGCCCCTTCCGGGCCCGCCGTACCGACAGCACCACGAGCGCGACGCTCAGTCCGGTGAACCACCAGCGGTACCGCGCGACGAAGTCGACGACGTCGAGCAGCGGTTCCGCGAACACTTCGCCCGCCCACCAGATGAGCACCATGCGGGCCGCTGTCCCTCCGAAGTTCGCGGTGAAGAACCCGCGCACGGACATGCCGGTCGCGCCAGCGAGCACGCACACGAGGTTGTTCGGTGCGATGGCGACGACGGGATACGCCGCCCGGCGGAACCAGCGTTCGATCGTGCGCACACTCCCCGGAGCTCCCATCCTCTGCTCGGTCCACGTGATCGCCGCGTCGCCGTAGCGCCGACCGAACAGGTAGAAGAGCGGGTCGGTCAGCAGCAGGCGACCCATCCCGACGACGAAGAAGGGCCAGAAGTCGAGCTGCGGCGCCGCAAGGACGAGGAACCGATTCCTCGGGACCATCGCCACCAGGAGCAGTGGCGCGTCGACCAGCAGCGTGGGCGACAGCGCGTCGCCGACCGCCGCGGTCAACGCGATGGCCACCATCGGGACCACGAGCAGGGCGAGGCGGCGACGATCGGCGGGTGAGCGCCGAGGGCCACGGCCGGACTCGCCGGCGATGGGGTTCGTGGTCACGTGGGAATCCTGACAGGCCGCCAGGGATACGCTGCACCTGTGGAACTCCTCGTGGCAGTGGTGGTCGTCACCGGCGCCGGTTTGGGATGGCGTCTCCGTCGCCGTCGCCCGGGCGTCCCCATGTCGTGGCAGACGAGCCAGAGTGTCGCTGCCGAGCTGCATCGGCGGATGCACCGCGCCGTCGACCGGACGCGGCGCTCCGTGGGCGACGCCCGCCGTCGCGGCGTCCCGACCGAGAGCCACGAAGGGCTGGTCGACGACCTGTCGGCCACGGCCCGAGCGCTCGACGACCAGCTCGTACTGGCGTCGAAGCTGCCGTTCAAGGCGCGCCACAAGGCGTTGCTCGGCCTCCGCTACCGGATCATCACGCTGGAACAGACCGGCGAGCGGATCGGTCGGGCCGCGATCGAGGCTGCGAGCCCACTCGTCGACGGCGTCGACGAGTCACTCACGCGGATCAACGATCGCCTCGACCTGGTCGAGGACGCCCGCCGCGAGCTCCGTCAGCTCGGCGGCGAGCGCTAACCAACCGCTTTGGCGTCGAACAACCGTCGCTCACGCGGGGTTCTCGACGCCAAACGGATGGGGTGACCCGATTTAGCCGGCCGGGGATGTGTCGGCGAGGGCCTGCTCGGCGAGACGCCGAGCGATGACGCGGAGGCAGAGCGTCTCGTCGGCCCCCTCGAAGATCGACAGCACCCGCGCGTCGACGAAGTAGCGCGAGACCGGGAACTCCTCGGCGTATCCCATGCCGCCGTGGAGCTGCAGCGCCTCACGCGTGACCCACTCGGCGGCGCGGCACACGTACGCCTTCACCATCGACGCCTCGAGCGCGCCCTCGCCGCGACCCATCTTGCGAGCGACGTCGTAGGAGAACTGTCGTCCGGCCTGGATCAGCACGGCCATGCGCGCGAGCTTCACCTGTGACAGCTGGTAGTCGGCGACCGGGCGTCCGAAGACGACGCGGTCGCGGGCGTACGACGCGCCCGCTTCGAACGCAGCCTCCATCAGTCCGACCGCGCGTGCCGCGGTCTGGAGTCGGCCGTTCTCGAACCCTTCCATCTGGAGGTAGAAGCCCTTGCCGAGGCCGGCCTCCTCGCCGACGAGGTTCTCCGCCGGCACGAACCAGTTGTCGAAGGACACCTCGTAGGAGTGCATGCCGCGGTATCCGATCGTGTCGATCGCGCGACCTTCGAGCTTGCCGACCTCACCGGGTCGATCGTCCTGGGTGAAGGAGAACGCGTGGCCGGGCGCGGACTCCTTGTCGATCACGAAGATCGACAGCCCGCGGTGGCCGGCCGACCGGTCGGGGTCGGTCCGCGCGAGCAGCATGATGGTGTTGGCCCGGCCGGCGAACGTGGCCCAGGTCTTCACGCCGTTGATGAGATAGCCACCGTCGGTCGGGGTGGCGGCCACCTTCACACCGGCGACGTCCGAGCCGTAGTCGGGCTCCGTTGCCATCACGCCGACCATGCGCTCACCGCTCGCGATTGCCGGAAGCCACCGGCGTTTCTGCTCCTCGGTCCCGCCGCGCACGATCGCCCGGGTGAGGATCTCGGGCCGCGTGATGAGCGATCCCCCCATGCCGAGGGATCCCCAGGAGAGCTCCTCGGTCGCGACGACCATCCCGATGTAATCGGACTCACCGCCCTGGGCGAAGCCCTCGTACTCCTCGGGAACCGACAGCCCGAAGCCACCGATCTCGGCGAGTCCGGTGATCACGTCCTCGGGGATGTCGTCGTTGGTTCGGTGCACGTGCTCGGCGACCGGACGGATCTTGTCCTGCGCGAACCGATGGAACGTGTCGCGCACGAGGTCGAACTCGTCGCCCAGGTGGGCCGGGCCGGTGCCTTCACGTTCGAGTCGGGCCGCGATCTCCTGCAGGAACACCGGCGACCGGTGGGTCTCGACGAACGGGAGTGTGGACGCGAGCTCCGCGGTCTCGACGCCCCAGGTCGCCTCACGACCGATGACCTTGGTCGTGAGGTCCCAGATGGCATCCGCGATGAAGGCCCGGGCGAGGAGCGACTCGTACTCGCCGTGCTCTGCGTACTCGAGGAGGACGCGACATCCGACGATGGCGCTCGCCGCGTGTGCGAGGTCGTAGGCGAGGACCTGGTGATCGTCGAGGCGTGCGACCGAGATGCGCCCGTCCTCTGCGGCACATCGGGCGAGATGGCGGCTTGCTGCGTCGACGACCACGGCCGCGTCGTCGACAGCCGACCGCGCGGGCTCCAGCGAGTTCACCATGACACTGAGCCTAACGATGGGATGCGAACGCGCGTCATCCGGGGTCCACGAGGGGGAGTGAGATCGGCAGGGTGGTGGCGGCCGTCGTCGGCGGCTGCGTCGTCGGCAGCGATGACGTTGTCGGAGCCGAGGTGCTCGGGACCACGCGATCGCTGGACCCCGGGACCTTGACCACTGGTTGCGTCACGCCCGCAACCGCCTGCTCGTCGAGTCGGCACCGTTGATCGATGGGTACGTACACGGCCGCGCCGAGCACCGTTCCTCCGGCATCGGTGAAGTGGACGCCGTCGTCGGCGCGGACGCGGACGTCGCTCTTGTCCGGGCGCGGAAGCGTCGCGGTGTAGTCGCCGCTCTCCGAATCGAACAGCGCGTACTCATCGAAGTACACGGCGCGCGCATCGCGATCGATGACCTCGCGCGCGACGGCGTTGATCTCACGCACCCCTGCGTCGGCGCGCTTGTCGCGCAGTGGCGGCGCCCCCACCCAGTAGACGAAGCGATCGGTCGTGCCGTGGAAGATGGCGAGCATCTCCTCGACCCGGGCGGCGTACTCCGGGCGCCAAGCGGGCTCACTCGTCGAAGAGGTCGTCGTCCCGGCCGAGGGCGACGGGATCGAGAAGTCGTTGGTCCCCATGATGAAGACGACGACCTCGGGATCGAGTCGGTCCATCTCCGTGGTCGCGTGCTCGGGCCAGTCGAAGAAATCGGGGGTCGACAGGCCGCTCCCGGAGCGCGAGTCGTATACGGGGGCGGCGACGCCGGTCGCGGCCGCGAGCTCGCCGAGTGCGGGACCGAGCGAGCCCGCGAGCGAGTCACCGCCGATCCACAGGCGCAATGGGTCGTCCGGATCGAGCGGTGCGCGGCAAGGCTGCTGCTTGTCGATTGGCGCCGTGCTGGCAGTGATGATCGGCGCGAACACCTCGCGGGGCGCGCCACCGGTGCCGGAGCTCGATCCGTCGACCACCAGGGCGGTGACGACCCCGGTCGCGATGAGCACGATGGCCGCCACGGCGGCGAACGCGATCCGCTCGCGACGAGCTCGTCGGTGCCTGACGCCACTCGCCGCGTCGAGCGCGGGGAGGTCGCCGTCGGGCATGGGGCTACGCGAGCTCCGCAGTCGGGGGTAGCTCTGCGAGGACCTCATCGTCGGCGGGCGAGTCGAGCTGTGTCCGGTAGAGGTCGGCGTAGAGGCCGTTGCGCGCGAGGAGCTCGGCGTGGCGTCCTTCCTCGACGATCTTGCCACCGTCGATGACGATGATGCGATCAGCCGACACGATGGTGGAGAGCCGGTGGGCGATGACGAGCGCAGTCCGCCCCTCCAACGCGGTGGCGAGCGCCTGTTGGATCGCGTACTCAGACTCGTTGTCGAGGTGTGACGTGGCCTCGTCGAGGATCACGATCGACGGGTTCTTGAGGAGGACCCGGGCGATCGCGAGCCGCTGCTTCTCGCCGCCGGACAGCCGGTAGCCGCGCTCGCCCACGACGGTGTCGTATCCCTCGGGGAGGCTCGCGATGAGATCGTGGATGCGCGCCGCGCGGCAGGCCGCGACGAGCTCGTCGCCGGTGGCGTCCGGTTTGGCGTAGAGCAGGTTGTCGGCGATCGACTCGTGGAAGAGGTGCGGGTCCTGCATCACCATGCCGACCGTCTCGCGCAGCGACTCGAGCGTGAGGTCGCGTACATCGTGGCCGTCGACGGTGACCGTTCCCCCGCTGACGTCGTGGATGCGCGGGACGAGGAGCGCGGTGGTGGTCTTCCCGGCACCCGACGGGCCGACGAGCGCGACGAGCTCGCCCGGCTCCACGGTGAGCGACACGTCGCGGAGGATCCATGCGCTCGGGTCGTCGCCGGGGATCACGACCCCCTCCTCGAGCGAGGGGATCGACGACACCGCTGGTGCGGGATGGCGGAACCACACGTGGTCGAACTCGATGCGTCCGGCACCCGGCGCAAGGTCGAACGCGCCGGGGCGGTCTTGCACCAGCGGTGCGAAGTCGAGGACCTCGAAGACGCGCTCGAAGGACACGAGCGCGGTCATGACGTCGACGCGTGCGTTCGTGAGCTGGGTGAGTGGCTGGTAGATCTGCCCGACGTAGATCACGAAGGCGGCGATCGTCCCGATCGAGATCGCTTCGTCGATGACCAGGCGCCCACCGAGGTAGTAGACGACTGCGGTACCGACAGCGGCGACGAAACCGAGTGCCACGAAGAGCACGCGGGAGTACATCGCAGTCTTGATGCCGATGTCACGGACGCGCGCGGCACGACCGGCGAAGAGGTCGCGTTCCCGTCCGTGGTTCCCGAAGAGCTGCACGACGAGCGCACCAGCCACGTTGAACCGCTCGACGACCGTGTTGTTCATCGACGCGTTGACCTGCATCCCCTCGCGTGTCGCGACCTGGAGTCGTCGCCCGATCCGACGCGCGGGGATGATGAACGCGGGGAGCACGGCGAGCGTGAGGATCGTGAGTCTCCACTCGAGACCGAGCATCACCGACAGCGTCACGACCAGCGTGATCACGTTCGCCACCACGGTTCCGAGTGTCCCGGTGACCGCCTGCTGCGCACCGATGACGTCGTTGTTGAGCCGCGACATCAGCGATCCGGTCTGGGTCCGGGTGAAGAAGGAGATCGGGAGGCGCTGCACGTGATCGAAGAGCGCCACCCGGAGGTCGAAGATGAGTCCCTCCCCGATGCGCGCTGAGTACCACCGCTGCACGAGCGAGAGCGCCGCGCCCGCGATTGCGAGTGCCACCGCACCGATCGCGAGGAGGAGCACGAGTCGGGTGTCCTTGTCGGGCACCGCGTCGTCGAGGAGGGCCCGGAACAGCAGCGGCGGCAGCACGCCGACGCCGGCGGACGCGACCACGGAGAGCAGGAAGCCGATGAGCTGGCCCCGGTAGGGGCGAGTGAGGCCGAGGACCCGCCGGAGCAGGGCGCGTTCCACCTTGCGGCCCCGCACAGCATCGGGGTCGTGGCGGAAGCCCATCATCGTCTGGTGCATGGCCATGGAAGGCACCAACCTACCGGCCGTCGAGACGATTCCCTCCGCTGCCCCGGCCTAATCTCGCCCCGTGGCCACCGATCCCGAACTGCGCGGCGAGCTGGTCTCGACGGTCCGGCGGTTCATCGAGCGCGATGTCCTGCCGGTCGCCTCCGACCTCGAGCGCGCCGACGAGTACCCGGCGTCGATCGTGGCGACGATGGCCGAGCTCGGCCTCTTCGGCGTCACGATCCCCGAGGAGTACGGCGGGCTGGGGCTCGACCTCGTCACCTACATCGGGGTGATCGAAGAGCTCGCGGCCGGTTGGATGTCGTTGTCGGGCATCGTGAACACGCACGTCATGGCGGCGAACCTGCTGAAGGCGGAGGGCACTGAGGAGCAGAAGCAGCGCTGGCTGCCGCGCCTCGCGACCGGCGAGATCCGGGGCTGTCTCTCGCTGTCGGAGCCCGACGCGGGCACCGACACAAGTGCCATCACCTGTCGGGCAGTCCGCGACGGCGACGAGTACGTGATCTCGGGGACCAAGACCTGGGTCACCAACGGCCAGCGGGCGGGGCTGATCGCGCTCGCGGCGCGCACGGAAGAAGGCATCACCTGCTTCATGGTGGAGAAGGAGCCGGGCGTCGACCGCACCGGCGGCATCACGGTCAGCCGCAACATCCCCAAGCTCGGATACAAGGGCCTCGAGACGGTGGAGATGGCCTACGACGGCCACCGCGTGCCCGCCGACTGGGTGCTCGGGGGTGAGGCCGGACTGGGCCGAGGCCAGCATTTCATCCTCTCGGCGTTGGAGGTCGGCCGGATCAACATCGCGGCGCGGGCGGTGGGGGTCGGACGGGCCGCGTTCGAGGCCGCGATCCGGTATGCCCAGCAGCGGGAGACGTTCGGCAAGCCCATCGCCCAGCATCAAGCGATCCAGCTGAAGCTCGCCGACATGGCCACGAAGCTGGAGGCAGCCCGGCTGCTTGCGCGCAACGCGGCAGAGAAGAAGGATGCGGGGGAGCGCTGCGACGTGGAGGCCGGGATGGCCAAGCTCTTCGCGAGCGAGGCCGCCTTCGAGATCGCGACCGATGCCATGCGCGTCCACGGTGGCGTCGGCTACACCACCGAGCTGCCGATCGAGCGCTACTACCGGGATGCGCCGCTCATGATCATCGGTGAGGGCACGAACGAGATCCAGCGCATCGTGATCGCCCGCGGCCTCCTCGCCCGCTACCCCCTCACCGATTGAACGAGACGGAGAGCTGATGACCGTGCACGAGCGCCCCTTCGGTCGCTACTTCGAGGACTTCGAGCCCGGCGACGTCTACAAGCACTGGCCCGGCAAGACCATCACCGAGGCCGACGACCACCTCTTCTGCATGATCACGATGAACCACCATCCTCTCCACACGGACGCGTGGTTCGCGGAGACCCAGACCCAGTTCGGGAAGAACGTGGTCGTCGGCAATCTTGTGTACTCGCTCGTGCTCGGGATGAGCGTTCCCGACGTGAGCGGGGTCGCGATCGCCAACCTCGAGGTCGAGGAGCTGAAGCACCAGCGGCCCACGTTCCACGGCGACACGATCTACGCCGAGACGAAGGTGCTGGAGAAGAAGGAG
>JANOWV010000351.1:0-19188 GCA_031418075.1 Actinomycetes bacterium | reverse complement strand
TGACCCTGTGCACCGAGAGCAGCAGCCGGACGCTCACGGTCGGAGCTCCACCGCCATCTTCGACAGGAGCGCGTTCACGAAGCGACCGGAGTCCTTCGTCGAGTAGCGACGGGCGAGCTCGACGGCCTCGTCGATCACGATCGCGGTCGTGAGCTCCGGCTCCCATCCGAGCTCGTAGCCGCCGAGACGCAGCACGGCCCGGTCGACGGCGGGCATACGTTCGATCGTCCAATTCTCCGAGAGCCGGGAGAGGAGGTCGTCGACCTCGGCGCGATGCGCGTCCACACCCCGCACGAGACGCACCGCATACTCATCGGGTTCGACCGCGAGCTCGTCGAGCACTGCATCCGTCGTCGTGCCCCGGGTCTCGGCTTCGTAGCAGAGCTCGAGTGCCCGTTCGCGTGCCTCGCGTCGTGTCGCCACTGCCGTTGCCGCGCGTCAGGCGCGGGCGAGGTACTCGCCGGTGCGGGTGTCGACCTTCACGACCTCTTCGGGCTCGATGAAGAGCGGCACCTGCACCACCAGCCCGGTCTCGAGCGTCGCGGCCTTGCGGGCACCGGATACGCGGTCGCCCTGCACGCCCGGCTCCGTCTCCCGGACCATCAGCTCGACGGCTGCCGGGAGCTCCACGCCGACGACCTGGTCGTTGTGCACGGGCAGGACGGCGACGTTGCCTTCCTTGAGGTAGTGCACCGCGTCACCCAGGTCGGAAGCCTCGACGTGCAGCTGCTCATAGCTCTCGTTGTCCATGAAGACGAGCGCCGAGCCCTCACGGTAGAGGTACTGCATCTCCCGCTTGTCGATCACGGCCATCGGGACCTTCTCGTCGGCCCGGAACGTGCGTTCCACCACCGCACCGGAGCGAACGTTCTTGAGCTTCGTCCGCACGAACGCGCCGCCCTTGCCCGGCTTCACGTGCTGGAACTCGACGACCGTGACGAGGCCCTCGGGGAGGTCGAGCGCCATGCCGTTCTTGAGGCTGTTGGTGGAGACGTTCATCTGCTGCCTTCGACTCTCGATGGGATTCGGCGGGGGCGCAGGGCTCTGCGGCCTTTTGCGGTGGGGCTCTGCGGTGTGGGGGGCTTCGGCGTGTGGGGGCGGCGTGTGCGGGGGTCGGCTGTGCGGGGGGCTGGCGAGGAGGGATCCGACGGGGGACGAGCGGGGATCGAGGCCCTCGGAACGGGGAGGCTCAGACCTCGACGAGCAACGACTTCGGGAACTCGGTGAGTGCATCGGCGCCGGTCGTGGTGACCACGACCGTGTCCTCGATCCGCACACCGCCCACACCGGGGAGGTACACACCGGGCTCGACCGTCACGACGACGCCAGCGTCCAAGGTACCAGAGGACGTCTTTGCCACCCGCGGTGCCTCGTGGATCTCGAGGCCCACGCCGTGGCCGGTCCCGTGCGAGAACAGAGCACCCCACCCGGCGTCATCGATCACGTCGCGGCTCGCGCGGTCCACCGCGGCGCACTCGACCCCGGCCGCGACGGCGGCACGGCCCGCTTCCTGGCTCGCGCGCACGACGTCCCAGAGGTGTCGGGCATCGGCACCCGGATCGCCGACGCTCACCGTTCGGGTCATGTCGGAGCAGTAGCCATCGACGATGCACCCGAAGTCGATCACCACGAGCTCACCCGCCTCGATGTGGCGGTCGCTGGGACGGGCATGCGGCATCGCACCGTTGGGACCGGAGGCCACGATCGTGTCGAAGCTGGTCCCCGACGCGCCACGCTCTCGCATCCCCACCTCGAGCGCGAGCGCGAACTGCTGCTCCGTCGGTCTCGTGGCGAGCATCGGGAGCGTCGCCTGCAGCGCATCGTCGGCGATCGAACACGCGGCTCGGATCCGCGCGACCTCACCTGGCTCCTTGACGCGCCGATGCTGCTCGACGAGCTCCTCGGTCGGGACGAGCGTGCAGGCGGTGAGGGTGTCGGCGAAGCTGCGCTGCTGGGCCCAGGTGACGCCATGGGCCTCGAGCCCGACCCGCGTCCCGGCGGCACACCGGGCGCGGATCTGCTCGAGCTGCAGCGCTTGCGACGCGACGATCTCGATCTCGGCGTCGACACCCGCCGCCGTGAGCTGCTCGCGGGACTGCGTCGTGTAACGACCATCGGTGAAGAGCACCAGCTCGTCGGCCAGCACCAGGACCACACCGGCCGATCCGGTGAAGCCAGTGAGATACCGGACGTTCGGGAGGCGGGACACGACGAGGGCGTCGCAGCCCGCGTCGGCGAGCTGTGCCCGCAGCCGATCGGCCCGTCCGGGGACGTCCATCGCCGGGAGTGCGCTCACGACGACCGGCTCACGTCGACCGGACTGCGTCGAGCGCGGCCTCGAGCGCGAGCCGGTAGCCGGTCCGCCCGAAGCCCGCGACCGTCCCGGTGACGTATGGCGCGATCACCGAACGACGACGCCATTCCTCGCGCGACGACGGGTTCGAGAGATGCAGCTCGACCTTGATGCCGTCGAACGCTGCGAGCGCGTCGGCAAGCGCATAGGAGTAGTGGGTCAGCGCGCCCGGGTTCACGACGATCGCCGCGCAACGCCCCCGAGCACCTTGGATCGCGTCGACGAGCTCACCTTCGTGGTTCGACTGGATGTGCTCGAGGGAGTGACCCCCGGCCTCGGCTGCGCTGCGGGCGTCGGCCTCGCAGTCGTCCAGCGTGTCGGTGCCGTAGATGTGCGGTTCCCGCTCCCCGAGCAGGTTCAGGTTCGGTCCCGAGAGCAGAAGGATGATGGCCATGGATCCTCAGCCTCCCACGCCGGCAACGACACCGACGGCCGCGAACGCCGCATCGAGAGCCCGGTCGGGAGGATCCTGGACGACCTCGAGTCCGTCGGGCCCGGGGAGCACGAACGTCAGGCCACCTGACGCCTTCTTGTCGCGTCGCATGACCGCCAGCAGCTCGGCGCGCCCGAGGTCCGCCGGTGCGGTCACCGGGAGGCCGAGACCGGCGACGACACCGTGGACCCGATCGACCACGTCGAGGCCAACCCGTTCGATCGCATGCGCTAGGTGCACATCGAACACGAGGCCCACGCCCACGGCCTCACCGTGGGGCATCGGATCTCCCCCGTCGAGGGTCGCGGTGGTCGTCTCGAGCGCGTGCGCGAGCGTGTGGCCGTAGTTGAGCGCCGCCCGCCGGCCCGAGCGTTCGTGCGGGTCCTCGCCGATGACTGCCGCCTTGATCCCGACGCTCGCCCCCACGAGGTTCGCCAGCACCTCGGGATCACGGGCGAGCACTCGTCCGTCCGGAGGCGCAGCAGGTCGACGATCTCGACTCCCTCCGGCATGCAGGCGTACTTCGCGATCTCACCGAGACCGCTTCGAAAGTCCGGTGCAGGCAACGCGGCCAGCAGATCGGTGTCGCACAGGACCGCGACGGGCTGGTGAAACGCGCCGACGAGGTTCTTACCTTCAGGGAGGTTCACCGCGGTCTTGCCGCCGATCGCGGCGTCGACCTGGGCAAGGAGGCTCGTCGGCACCTGCACGACATCGATGCCACGGTGGTACACGGCGGCCGCGAAGCCCGCGGTGTCTCCGACGACGCCGCCGCCGAGCGCCACCACGAGGTCATCACGCAGCAGCCCGCCGACGGCGAACGCACGACACAGGTCCTCGACAGTCTCGAGCGTCTTGGCCGACTCACCATCACCGATCGTGACGATCCACGGGTCGGCGCCGAGCCGCGCGCGCACGCCGTCGCCGAGGACGGCGAGGAGATGCGCCTGGGTGACCACCACCGTCCGGCGGCGACCGAGCATGATCCCGGCGAGCTCGTCGAGCGCGCCTGCACCGACGAGCACGTCGTATGCCGGTTCAACGGCGACGGTCACGCGGCGCATCGCTCGACCTCCTCGAGCACCGCATCGACGACCTGCTCGATATCACGCTCGTCGGTCGGGACCGCGACATCGGCGACGGCTTCGTAGAGGTCGGACCGGAGCTCGGCCAGGCGTTCCAGCTGCTGATGCGCTGCGCCCCCCCGCAACAGCGGACGGTCGTCGCCCGTCCCGACCCGAGCGGCCAGACGTTCGGATGCGGCCTGGAGCCAGACCACGAAGCCGTGCTCGCGCAGCGCGGTGCGGTTCGCGTGATCGAGCACCGCACCGCCGCCGCACGCGAGCACGATGGGGGTGGGTGCGGCGCAGGCGTCGGCAACCGCGTTGCGCTCCAGATCGCGGAACACCGCCTCGCCGTCGACCGCGAAGATCTCGGACACGCTGCGACCAGACAGTGCTTCGACCAGCTCGTCGGTGTCGACGAACGGCCGGTCGAGTCGCTCCGCACACCGGCGACCAACGGTCGTCTTCCCCGCCCCCATGAGCCCGACGAGGACCAGATGCCGGGGACCGCTGGTCACGAGAGCGAGGCCCGGTACGCGTCGTGGTTACGGACGATCTCGGCGAGCGAATCGCCACCGAACTTGCGCAGCGCCTCTCCCGCGAGGACGAGCGCGGTCATCGTCTCGGCAACGACACCCGACGCGGGCACCGCGGTCACGTCGGTGCGCTCCTTGAACGAGACCGTCTCCTCCTTGGTCTCGACGTCGACCGTCCGCAGCACCGGCCGGTTGAGCGTCGCGAGCGGCTTCATCGCGAGACGGGCCACGAGCAGCCCGCCGGTCGTCATCCCGCCCTCGATCCCGCCTGCGCGCGCCGAGCCGCGCGTGTAGTCGTTCGTCTCGGCATCCCAGAGGATCTCGTCGTGCGCCTCGCTCCCGAGCTGCGTCGCGGTGGCGAAGCCGTCGCCGATCTCGACGCCCTTCATCGCCTGGATGCTCATGAGCGCCTGGGCCAGGAGGCCGTCGATGCGCCGGTCCCAATGCACGTGCGATCCAAGTCCGGGCGGTACGCCGTACGCGAGGACCTCGACGACACCTCCGAGCGAGTCGCCTGCCTTCGCTGCGGCCTCTACCGCCGCAACCATCGCGGCTTCGGCCCCCGGATCGAAGCAGCGCACTGGGGAGTCATCGATCGCGGCGAGGTCATCGATGGTCGGACGCGATTCGCTCGCGGACTGAGCCGAACCCATCGCGACGACATGGCTGAGGATCTCGGCCCCGAGGTGGCGCAGCAGGAGCTTGGCAAAGGTCCCGGCCACGACCCGGGCCGCAGTCTCGCGGGCGCTCGCGCGCTCGAGCACGTTGCGGGCATCATCGAAGCCGTACTTCTGCATTCCGACGAGGTCGGCGTGGCCCGGGCGGGGTTGCCGGAGCGGTTTCTCGGTGCGGCCGGGCCCGGGGGACATCTCGTCGACCCACTTCGGCCACTCGGTGTTTCGGATCAGCACCGCGACCGGCGAGCCGAGCGTGGTGCCGTGTCGGACCCCACCGACGATCTCGAGCTCGTCGAGCTCGAAGCGCATCCGAGGACCGCGCCCGAAGCCGAGACGACGACGCGCGAGCTCGGCGGTGAGATCGTCGATCGCGATGGGGAGTCCCGCGGGGAGCCCCTCGACGATCGCGACCAGGGCCGGACCGTGGGACTCACCTGCGGTCAGGAAACGCAGCACAGCAGGCTCCGGAACGACGGCAGATCCAAGGGTACCGGAGAGGGTGTGGTTCCTCGAGGGATATGCCGGAACGCCTCGCCCCACGTGACCACGTGCAGGAACGGCGGAGTGACCTCGTGCCTGGTCATCCTCGGTACCAGTCGACGATGGCCGTCCCGACGAACACCGCGGTCAACGTTCCCGCGGCCAGGAACGGTCCGAACGGCACCGCGTCCTTGCGGCTGCGGATTCCCGTGGCGAGGAGCATCACACCGATCACCGCGCCATAGACGAAGCCGAGGAAGAGCCCGACGACGGTCTCCCCCACGCCGAACCAGCCGAGTGCGAGACCGAGCACGAAGGAGAGCTTCACGTCGCCGAACCCCATGCCGCGCGGGGAGACAAGGTGGAGCGTGAAGAACACGACGAACGCGCCGGCACCACATGCGAGGGCAGTGAGATACGGGTCGCCGACACCGTCGAGCGCAGTCGCGACCCCGAGCAGGGCAAGCACCGCAAGCGTCGTCGGGTAGACGACGCGGTTCGGGAGGATCTGGTGGTCGAGGTCGATCATCGACAGCAGCATCAACGCGGCAGCGAGCACCAGGTAGGCCGGGAGCTCCCAGGTGTCGCCGAAGCGGAGCGCGAGGCCGGACCACAGCGCCCCGGTACCGGCGACGACGAGGATGCCGCGCGGCGTGCGCAACCCGGCCGCGATCTCCGGAAACGGCCTTGCTCGAAGGGAGCGTCGATCCGGTATGCGTTCGATCGCCACAAGGGTCCACGCGCCGATCGCGAGTCCCACCAACCCGGACCCGGCGGCGAGGGCGGCGATCACTGGACTGCCGCGACGCGCATCGCGTCGAGCGGAGCGGCGTGACCGGTGAACGCCTCGAATGCGATCGCGGCCTGGTGGACGAGCATGCCGAGCCCGTCGACTGTCGCGACATCGGCGGCACCCGCGCGCACCACGAACGGTGTCGGGGCCGCCCCGTAGACGGTGTCGAAGACGAGGCGGATGCCGGCGAGTGCCTCGCCGGCGATCGGTACGTCCTCTCCGTGCATCCCGAGCGGCGTCGCGTTCACGACCACATCGCAGCCGGCGGTCGCGGCATCGATCTCCGAGAACGGTGCGGCTACCCCTTCCGGAGCGAGCATCGCCGTGTCGCGTGCGGCGTCGAGCCGACGGGCCACCACCGTGACCCGTGCGCTGACCGCCCCCAGTGCATGCACGATCGCGCGCGCGGCACCTCCGGCACCGACCACGACGCATTTGGCGTCGGCGGGATCGACGCCGGCGTCTCCGAGCGCACGCAGGAAGCCCTCACCATCGGTGGAGTCACCCACGAGGACGCCGTCGCGGTTGCAGACAGCGTTCACGACGCCGAGCGTGCGGGCAGTTTCGGTGAGCTCGTCACAGGACGCGGCGGCAGCGTGCTTGTGCGGCATCGTGACGCTGAGCCCCGCGATCCCGAGCGCACGCATCGCGTCGAGTGCCGCCCCGCCGAGGCCCACTGCAGTCGGAAACGCGACGAACACCCAGTCGAGATCGAGTGCGGCATACCCGGCGTTGTGGATCTGCGGTGACCGCGAGTGGGCGATCGGGTCGCCGATCACGCCGGCGACCCGCGTCCCTCCGCGCACCGCCTGGGTCACAGCAAGCCTTTGGCGCGCGCCGCGGCAACATTGCGATTGTGCTCGTCGAGCGTCGTCGCGAACGCATGCGTGCCATTCGCATCGGCGACCACGTAGTAGAGGTACGGCACGTCGGCCGGAGCCAACGCCGCTGCGAGGGATGCCTCGGTGACACTCGAGATCGGGGTCGGCGGCAGCGCGGCGATCCGATACGTGTTGTACGGAGAGTCGATCTCCTTGTCGGCGTTGGTCGGGACCGGCGGGCATCCACCTTTCGCGAAGCACAGCGTGGAGTCGATCTGGAGCGGGATGCGCTGTGCGAGGCGGTTTCGGATCACGGCCGAGATCAGGGGCGCGTCCTGGGCGACCCCGGCCTCGGTCTGGATGAGTGACGCCGCCACGACGGCCTCATACGGCGTGAGCCCCGCGGCATTCGCGAGGCCGACCTTGTCGGCGATCTCGTCGAAGCGAGCCACGAGCCGTCGGACGATCGATTCCTCCGACTCGGTGGCACCGACCAGGTACGTGTCGGGGAACAGCAGTCCCTCGAGCGACGTGATCTCCGGCGGCTGGTACTTCGAGCGGATGGCTCCAGACGTGGCCGCGGCGAGGAACGCGTCCGCCGACTTTCCTGGAATCGCACCCACCCGAGCTGCGATCTGGGCCACGGTCAGGCCCGGCGGCAGGAGGAGCTGCTTGTCGGGGACCGGTGGTGGTCCCGCTTCGAGTGCACTGATCGCCGCCCGGATGCCCATCCCTTCATGCAGCTCGTACTTCCCGGCCGCAAACGGCCCCGCGCCCGAGATCGACGCCCACACCTTGAAGACGAGCGCCGAACCGACAACGCCCTGCTTGGCGAGCGCATCGGCGACCACGCCGGTTCCGTCATCGGCCGCGACCACGAACTCCACCTTCGGGCCGTCCCCGCTCTTGGTGAGCTGGTACAAGAACCATCCCCCACCGACGACGAACGGCGCGGCCATGATCGTGAGCACGAGCATCACACGGAATGCTCGACTCCGCCGTGGCCGCGACGACCGCGCCCGGGACGGCGGAACATCATCGTCGTATCCGTCGTCCTGGCGTTCATCGCGCCGCGCGTTGCGCTGCTCGCGCCCCGCGTCCCGACTCGCGTCCCGACCCGTTCGGGTGCCCTCGCCCCGCCGCGCGGCTTGACGTTCGGCACGGGTCAGCCCCGTCGCACCCGGTCGCCCGACGGCGCGTACCTGCTCCGTCGGCGCGTCCGATGGGTCGGACGCCTCACGAGGGCGTCGGTCGCCGCCTGAGCCCGGGCGCGGCCCAGATCCGGCGGACCGACGGCGCGGCGGTTGGCCACGCGCATCGTCGGCCCAGTCGTCGGGGAACCCACCGGGGCGGATGCGGTCGGGACTCACGAAACCTCCCGCGCCGTCGCCGACGCATCGAGATAGGCCTGCAGGAACACCGCCGCGGCTGCCGCGTCGATATGGTCACGCGTTCGCCGGCCACGATTCCCCCGTCGCTTCGGGCGGGCTTCCCGCAACTTTTGGGTCGCAGCGACCGTAGAGAAGCGCTCGTCGTGGAGCACCACGGTGCACGTGGTTCCGGCGGCGGCTTCCAGCTCGGCCGCCTCATCGCGCACCGCCAGCGCGGCGGGGCCCTCGTCGCCGGAGAGCGAGCGAGGCCAGCCGACGACGACGTGGTCGACTTCGAGCTCGCGCACGACCTGCAGGATCGCCGCGTGATCGCTTCCGTGGTCGGCCCCCCGATCGAGGATCTGCAGCGGAGATGCGAGGATGCCGCTGCGGTCCGACACTGCGAGGCCGATGCGCCGGCTCCCGAGATCGACGCCCAGCACCCGCGTCACGCTCGCACTCCGGCGTCGCCGACCGCACGTGTTGCCGCGCTCGCCAGGGCGGCCAGTGCTGCATCCACCCCGTCGACGTCGGGCCCGCCCCCAACCGCAACGTCAGGGTGCTTCCCGGTCCCGCCCCCGACCGCGGCGCTTGCGTCGCGCGCAAGGACGGAAGCATCGACACCGCGCTCGACCAGGTCGGACGACACTGCCACGACCACTGCTGCCTTTGCTCCGCCGGGAACCACGCCGACCAATGCGACGATTCCCGACCCCAGCGCGTCGCGAGTCGCCAGCGCGAGCCGTCGCATCGCGTCGTTCGCGAGCCCATCGCATCGTCGGACCACGACGCCATCGACGGCTTCGGCCGCGAGCACACCTGACTGGGCCACCGCTTCTCGTGCGGCGGCAGCCGCAAGGTCGTGCTTCAAGCCCTTCACCTCGGCAAGGAGTCGTTCGATCCGGTCGTTGACCTCTCCAGGAGCTGCCTTCAGCAGATCGGCGGCACCCTGGAGCGCGCGTTCCTCATCGCTGATGTGCGCGAGTGCACCGGTTCCAGTGAGGGCCTCGATCCGGCGGAGGTTCGCACCCACCGATCCCTCGCTCACGATCTTGACCGGACCGATGAACCCCAGCGCGTGGACGTGCGTCCCGCCGCACAGCTCCAGGGAATGCTCCCCGGCTTCGAGCACGCGGACGAGATCGCCGTACTTGTCGCCGAAGAACGCGATCGCCCCGAGTGTCTCGGCGTCGTCTTTCGTCGTCTCGTAGTGGCGCACCGGCGCGTTCGTGATGATCTCGGCATTCACGAGCGCCTCCACCCGGGCGAGCTCGTCGGCCGTGACCGCGGCGTCGTGGCTGAAGTCGAAGCGCAGCCGATCGTCGCTGACCAGCGAGCCGGCTTGGCGTACCTGCGGACCGAGTACCTCGCGCAATGCCCAGTGCAAGAGGTGCGTTGCGGTGTGGTTGCGGCGGATGGCGTCGCGTCGGTCGCGGTCGACGGTCGCGACGCAGTCGTCACCTTCGGCGACCGGGCCACGTTCCACGATGCAGCGGTGGATCACGAGCTCGGGGATGCCGTATCGCGTGTCGACGACACGCAGCTGCGGTCCGTCGCCGCTCACGATCACTCCGGTGTCGCCGACCTGCCCTCCAGACTCGGCGTAGAAGGGTGTGCGATCGAGGACGACCTCGACAATCGTGTCGTCGTCGGCGTCGGCTCGGTCGACGCGCTGTCCGTCGACGACGAGACCGCGGATCTTCGCGCCCGCCGTGACTGTCTCCGATCGCCCCGTGAACTCGACGGGTCCGATCTCCTCCAGCAACGTGCGGTACGCGTCGTTGGCGCCGTCGGTGGCTGCGGTGCTCCGTTGCGCGCCCAGTGCTCGTTGGCGCTGGGCTTGCATCCGCTCGTCGAAGCCGGCCAGGTCGATGCCGCGACCGCGCTCCTCGGCGACCTCACGAGTGAGGTCGATCGGGAACCCCAGGGTGTCGTGGAGGAAGAACGCGTCTTCCCCGGTGACGTCGCCCTGTCCGAGGAGCTCGTCGAGCATCTGGAGACCCCGTTCGAGGGTCGTGCCGAACCGCTCTTCCTCGCGGCGGACGGTCCGCTCGATCTGCGCTCGCTCCCGGACGATCTCGGGATAGGCGCCGCCCATCACCTCGATCGTTGCCGCGACGAGCGCCGGTGTCACGAGGTCGCGCGCGCCGAGGAGATAGGCGTGGCGGACGGCTCGACGGATGATCCGACGGAGTACGTACCCTCGCTCCTCGTTCGACGGCACCACACCGTCCGCGACGAGGAACGTCATCGTCCGCGCGTGCTCGGCCAGGATCCGCAACGACACGTCGCTCGTCGGGTCGGCCCCATAGGCGATGCCGGTCGCAGCCTCGGCAGCGACCACCAACGGCCGGAACACGTCGATGTCGAAGATCGATTCCGCGCCCTGGAGCGCCATCAACAGTCGTTCCAGCCCCGCGCCGGTGTCGATGCTCGGCTTTGGCAGCGGGACCTGGCCCTCCGGGCGCTGGTCGAACTGCATGAAGACCAGGTTCCAGATCTCGATGAAACGGTCCGGGTCGCCCGCCGCGGGACCACCACCGGCGCCGAACTCCTCACCGAGGTCCCAGAAGATCTCCGATGACGGGCCGCACGGCCCGGTGTCGCCCATGCGCCAGAAATTGTCGTCGCCGAGACGTTGGATGCGGTCGGCCGGGACACCCACGTCGTCGCGCCAGATCGCCTCGGCTTCGTCGTCGGAGGTGTGCACGGTGATCCAGAGACGGTCGGGATCGAGCGCCAGGACCTCGGTCACGAACTCCCACGCCCACGGGATCGCCTGGGTCTTGAAGTAGTCGCCGAAGCTGAAGTTGCCGAGCATCTCGAAGAAGCTGAAATGGCGATTGGTGCGCCCGATGTCGTCGAGGTCGTTGTGCTTGCCGCCGGCCCGCACGCACTTCTGGCTCGAGACCGCGCGAGCGAAGGGCGGGACCTCGTCCCCGACGAAGTAGGGCTTGAACGGGAGCATCCCGGCCATGGTGAAGAGGACGGTCGGGTCGTGCGGGATGAGGCTCGCCGAGGGGACGAGCGTGTGCTCGCGCTCGACGAAGAACGTGAAGAATGCAGCACGCAGCTCGTCGGCGGTCCGGGGAGGCACCATTCGAGGCTACCGCCTGTCTCCCGAGTCCCTTCCTCGGAAACGAGGCTGGTGCTCGGTTGCGTCGACATCTCCCGACGCTTCCGGGATCTCGACCGCGAAGACCTCACGGAGGCGCGCCTCCCGCTCCGACATCTCGGCGCGACCCTCGGACAGCGCGGCATCGAGGCGACGGCGGACGCGGGCCGCGGCAGTCCCGGCCGTCGTGACGAGGACCGGGGAACGCCCGCCCCGCGTCGCCTTGTGCGTTGCGACGGCACCGAGCCCGAAGCCCATAGCGACCCAGCCCAGCCGACGCATCACGCGGCCCGACGTCGCGGCGTTGCCAGCCGGGTGATCGCCCGACGGGCTCCGGCACCGAACGCCAGGGCCCGGACGACCCGGCCGGTGACCGGCTCGAGCGGGAGTCGCGCCGGTTCCAGCTCGACGCCAGCGGCGCGGGCCGCCCGTCTCGCCGTGCGAGACGCAGCACGAGCTTCGCCTTGCGCAACCGCGATCGCGGCTTCGTCCTCGACGACGCGGTCTTCCACCGCGCGGACCCGCACCTCGAGCCGTTCGAGGCGAGCACGCGTGATGAGGAGCACGACAGCGAGGAAGGCCGTCATGGTCAGCCCGATCGTGGCCACCACCGCGGTGCTCATCAGCGCTCCTCCTCTGGCTCCTCGGGGCGGGCGGGGCCATGCCCGACGTCGTCGCCGTGCCCGCTGGGGACGTAGTAGCGGCGACCAACCAGCTCGTCGGGCAAATGCTGCTGGGCAACCCAGCCGTCCGGCTCGTCGTGTGGATATCGGTACCCGGTCCCATGACCGAGGCTCGCGGCGCCAGGGTAATGAGCGTCGCGGAGATGTTGGGGGACCCCGCCCGACGCCGAACCCCGCACGTCGTCGAGCGCAGCGCCGAGTGCCGAGATCACGGAGTTCGACTTCGGTGCTCGAGCGAGGTACAGGGTCGCGTGCGCCAGGTTGAGCCGCGCCTCGGGCATCCCGACGAACTCGACGGCCCGTGCCGCGGCATCGGCGACGACGACACCCTGCGAGTCGGCCAGCCCAACGTCTTCCGACGCGAGGATCACGAGGCGCCGCGCGATCAGCCGCGGGTCCTCGCCCGACTCGAGCATCCGGGCCAGCCAGTAGAGCCCGGCATCGGCGTCCGAGCCGCGGACGCTCTTGATGAAGGCTGAGAGGACGTCGTAGTGCTCGTCGTCGCCGTAACGCAGCGCTCGCATCGCGAGTGCCGCCTCGGCGTCGGCCAACGTGACGGTGTCGCGGCTCGACTCGGCTGCGAGCGCGGTAGCCACCTCGAGCGAGGTGAGCGCATGTCGGGCGTCACCCTCGGCACGGTCGACGAGGTGCTCGAGTGCGTCCCGGTCGAGCACGCAGCCTTCGTCGGCCAGGCCACGCGGATCGGTCATGGCCCGGTCGAGCAGGTCGCGCAGCGCATCGGGACCGAGCGGTTCGAGTCGGAACAGCGTCGAGCGCGACAGGAGCGGCCCGGTCAGCGAGAAGAACGGATTCTCCGTGGTAGCGCCGACGAGCACGAGCAGGCCCTCTTCGACATGCGGGAGGAGCGCGTCCTGTTGGGTGCGGTTGAAGCGGTGGACCTCGTCCAGGAAGAGGATCGTTCCCTGCCCCTGCTCACCGAGCCTGGCGCGTGCGCGCTCCGCGACCTCGCGCACGTCCTTCACCCCGGCGGTAACCGCGGAGAGCGGCTCGAACGCCTTGGCGGTCGCGCCGGCGACGAGCCGGGCGACGGTCGTCTTGCCGGTGCCGGGTGGTCCCCACAGGACCAGGGATGACAATCGATCGGCTTCGATGAGGATCCGCAACGGACGACCCGGACCGAGGAGGTCCTCCTGGCCCACGACTTCATCGAGTGAGCGCGGTCGGAGTCGGGCTGCGAGTGGCGCACGGCGACGAAGTCGGTCCTCGACCGCGACGCTGAACAGATCCGTCATGGCGCTCCTCGACCCCGGGGCGGTCCTTCGAGCGTACGACGCTCTCGCCGGAGCGGGCGTCTCGCCGCGGTCAGGCCTTGGGCTTCTTCGTCACTGTGAGCCCGAGCTCGCGAAGCTGCGCGGCGTCGAGCTGGCCCGGTGCCCCGGTGAGGGGGTCGGCACCCGATTGGGTCTTGGGGAACGCGATGACCTCACGGATGTTCTCCTCGCCGGCGAGGAGCATCGCGAGGCGGTCAATCCCGAACGCGAACCCGGCGTGCGGCGGGGCGCCGAAGCGCAGCGCATCGAGCAGGAATCCGAACCGTTGCTGGGCTACCTCGGGTTCGATCCCCAACGTCGAGAAGACTTGCGCCTGCACGTCGGACCGATGGATCCGGACGCTCCCCGAGCCGAGCTCCCAACCATCGAGCACCAGGTCGTAGGCGGTCGATCGCACGTCGAGCAGCGCATCCCCCGAGCCCGATGCCAGGAGCTCGAGGTCGTCGGGGTGCGGCATGGTGAACGGATGGTGGGCCGGGATCGGACGCCCCGCGTCGTCGAGCGCCTCGAACAGCGGGAACTCGACGACCCACACGAGCCGCATCGGCTCGTCGTTGACAGCTTCGGGACGGAGGTCCACGCGGATCGCGCCGAGCACGCGCTGGGCCATGCGCCGGTCGCCCGCCGCGATGAGCAAGAGGTCGCCCGGCGCAGCCTCCATTGCGGTGACGAGCGCGGCCTGCTCGGCATCGGAGAGGAACTTCAGGATCGGCGCATCCAACGTGCCGCCGTCGCCGACCCGCATCCACACGAGCCCGGGGGCACCGAGCTGCTTGGCCCGCTCGATCAGCGCGTCGAGGCGGGCGCGCGACGTGTCACCACCACCCGGCACCCGGATGCCCTTCACTGCTTCGCCTTGGAAGGCACGGAACTCGGTGGCGGCGAAGACCGCGGTGAGGTCGACCAGCTCGAGGCCGTAACGCAGGTCCGGCCTGTCGGTGCCGAAGCGCGCCATTGCTTCCGCGTGGGTGATGCGTCCCGGCGGGTCGACGTCGATTCCTGTGACATCCGCGATCGCGCGGACAACGACTTCGCTGATCGCAGCGATCACATCTTCCTCGTCGGCGAAGCTCATCTCGGCGTCGAGCTGCGTGAACTCGAACTGGCGGTCCGCACGCGGGTCTTCGTCCCGCATGCAACGGGCGATCTGGTAGTAGCGGTCGATGCCACCGACCATGAGGAGCTGCTTGAAGAGCTGCGGGCTCTGCGGGAGCGCGTAGAAGCTCCCTGGCGTGAGCCGCGACGGGACCACGAAGTCGCGCGCGCCTTCCGGGGTCGAGGCCATCAGCATCGGTGTCTCGACCTCGACGAAGCCTGCTGCGTCGAGCGTCGAGCGGATGCTGCGGTTGAGTACCGCCCGCTGGCGGAGGTTGTGCTGCATGCGACGCCCGCGCAGATCGAGATAGCGGTATTTCAGGCGAAGCACCTCGTCGGCCTCGGTCCGTTCGTCGACGGGGATCGGCAACGCTGCCGACGCGTTCAGGATCTCGACCCCGGTCGCGGCGACCTCGATCGCACCGGTCGGGAGGTCAGGGTTGACTGTGCCCTCCGGGCGGTCGCGCACCGCGCCGTCGACACGCAGGACGTACTCGGAACGGATCCCGTGGACGTCGTCGCCCGTGACCTGATCGGGGTCGATGACGACCTGCACGATCCCCGATCGATCCCGGATATCGAGGAAGACCACTCCACCGTGGTCGCGACGGCTCGCTACCCATCCGCACACCACGACCGATTCGCCGCGCTGCTCGAGTCCAAGCACACCGGCGAGGTGCGTGCGCATCACGATCCTTCCTCCAGTCGTGCTCGGATCCAACCGGCGACCTGCTCTCGCGGCACCTCGATCTGCTCCCCCGTCGCGAGTCGCTTCACGGCCACGGCGGCTCGGTCGGCCTCGGCGCGACCGAGCATGACGCCGAATGCGGCACCCGAGCGATCGGCAAGCTTCCATTGGGCCTTCACGGAGCGGCCACCGTAGGCCCGGTCGGCGCGCAACCCCGAGTCGCGCAGGGCCGCCACGATCACAGCTGCGGTGCCGTCACCGATCCCGTCGACCACGAACGCGTCGACGACGCCAGTCTCGAGCGCGAACGCACCCTCTGCGTCGCACGCGATCAGCACCCGTTCGATCCCGATCCCGAAGCCGATCCCAGGTGTCGGAGGCCCGCCCATCTCCTCGGCCAGCGAGTCGTAGCGACCTCCACCACCCACGGCGTTCTGCGCGGCGTCGAGTGCGTCGCTCGCGAACTCGAAGGTGGTCGACGTGTAGTAGTCGAACCCGCGAACCAGACGGGGAGCGAGCTCGTAGGTGATCCCGAGCTCATCGAGTCCCGACTGGACCCGCTCGAAGTGTCGTCGAGCCTCGTCCCCGAGATGCTCGGTGAGCTGGGGTGCCCGCTCGAGGACGTCTTGCCACTCCTCGACCTTCGCGTCGAGGAGCCGGAGGGGGTGCTCCTCGGCGCGTGTGCGGAACTGATCACCGAGGCCCGCCGCGTGGGCCAGCAGGTGCTGTCGGAGCACCTCGATGTATTGCTGCCGATCGGCCGGCTGGCCCATCGAGTTCACGAGCAGACGGACGTGCTGCAGTCCCAGCGCCTCGTAGAACCGCCGAGCCAACATGATGATCTCGACGTCGACGTCGGGGTCGTCGACACCCAGCACTTCGGCACCGAGCTGCCAATGCTGGCGGTAGCGGCCCTTCTGGGGCCGTTCGTAGCGAAAGTTGGGCGCGACATACCAGGCCTTCCACGGCGGCGTGGGCCGATGCTGCACGTAGGCCCGGACGACCGGAGCCGTCCCCTCCGGACGCAGCGCGAGTGCGCGTCCTCCGCGGTCCTCGAGCTCGTACATCTCCTTGCGGACCACGTCGGTGGATGCCCCGACCCGCTGGAAGACCTCGGCGTGCTCGAAGACCGGGGTGATGACCAAGCCGTACCCGAATCGTTCCGCGAGCTCGGCAAAGGTTGCGACCGCGCTCGTCCACCGACGCGAGTCGGGCGGGAGGACGTCGTGGGTGCCGGTCGGCGCCCGGTAGATCGCCGACGAGTCGCCTTCGTCGCGATCGCTCATGCGCTGGCCGCAGCGCCGGGAAGGACGCGGTACGCGTCGTACACCGATTCGACGCGCTGGATCGCCTTGAGGATCGAGTCGAGGTGACCCGGGTCGGCCAGCTCGAAGTCGAACCGCAGCCGCGCGACCCGATCGCTGGAAGTCTGCGACGTGCTCGTCAGGATGTTCACGTGTCCTTCCGCCAGGACCTCGGCGAGATCGCGCAAGAGGCGCGAACGGTCGAGCGCCTCGATCGCGACAGAAACGACGAAGGTGCCAGTGGCATCGTTGTCCCACTCGACTTCGATCACTCGCTGCGTCAGCATCGCGAGTGAGACGGCGTTCGCACAGTCCGTGCGGTGCACCGAGACCCCGCGACCTCTCGTGACAAAACCCATGATCTCGTCGCCGGGCACCGGGGTGCAGCAGCGGGAGAGCCGCACCATGACGTCATCGAGCCCTTCGACGTGCACGCCCGTGGCCCGTCGTCCGTTGCTGGTGCGGGGCGGACGGCGCGTGGTGACCGGCAGCTGCTCCTCGCCACCCCGCATCTCACGATGGACGCGCTGGGCGACGGCACGCGCCGAGACGTGGCCTTCCCCGACCGCGGCGTACAGGGTGTCGAGGTCGGCGTAGTGCATTGCTGTCGCGACATCGCCGAGTGCGGCGGTCTGGGCGACGTGGCGGACCGGGAGACCTTCCTTGCGGAGGGCCTTCATCAGCTCGTCGCGGCCGTTGTCGATCGCATCGACCCGACGCTCGCGGGAGAACCATTGGCGGATCTTCGACCGCGCCCGCGGCGTGCAGACGAACTGCATCCAGTCGCGACTCGGGCCCGCGCCTTCGACCTTGCTCGTGAAGATCTCGACCGTCGCACCCGACTCCAGCGGCGCGTCGAGCGGGACGAGCCGACTGTTGGACCGGGCCCCGATGCACCGGTGCCCGACCTCGGTGTGGATCGCGTACGCGAAGTCGACCGCGGTCGCACCGGTAGGGAGGGTGACGACTCTGCCCTTCGGCGAGAACACGAAGAGCTCCTCTTGCTCGAGATCCACCTTCAACGTGCTGAGGAACTCCGAAGGGTCCTCGGTGTCCTGTTGCCAATCCACCATCCGCTGGAGCCACGCGAGGTCCTCGGCCCGGGAACGCTCCTTGTAGCCCCAATGCGCGGCGATCCCGTACTCCGCCCGACGATGCATCTCGCGCGTTCGGATCTGCAGCTCGACGGGCTTGCCCTGCGGCCCCACGACGGTCGTGTGCAGGGATTGGTACAGGTTGAACTTCGGCATCGCGATGTAGTCCTTGAACCGACCCTGGACCGGCGACCACAGCGAGTGGATGGACCCGAGGGCGCCGTAGCAATCCTTCACCGAGTCGGCGATCACGCGCACACCGACGAGGTCCTGCACGTCGTCGAACTCCTTGCCGCGCACGACCATCTTCTCGTAGATCGACCAGTAGTGCTTTTGACGACCCTGGACCTGGGCCTCGATGTGCACGTCGGCGAGGCGGTCGCGCACCGCCGACACCACGAGCTCGAGGTATCCCTCGCGCTCTGGGGCGCGAGTCGCGACCATCTGCTCGATCTCCGCATAGCGCTTCGGGTACATGACTGCGAAGGAGAGGTCCTCCAGCTGCCATTTCACCTCAGCGATGCCGAGCCGGTGCGCGAGCGGCGCGTACACGTCGAGTGTCTCCTGGGCGATCCGCGTCTGCTTCTCTTCGGGGAGCGACGCGATCGTCCGCATGTTGTGAAGCCGGTCGGCGAGCTTGATGAGCAGCACCCGGATGTCCTTGGCCATGGCCACGAGCATCTTGCGGAGCGTGGCCGACTGCTGCTCCTCCCGGGTGTCGAACTGCAGCCGGTCGAGCTTGGTGACCCCGTCGACGATCCGCGCGATCTCGGGACCGAACTGCTCCTCGAGCGCCGCGACCGTGAGCGTCGTGTCCTCCACCGCGTCGTGCAGCAGTGCCGACGCGACCGTCACATCGTCGAGCCCGAGGTCGGCGAGCACCATCGCGACGCCGAGCGGGTGGGCGATGTACGGCTCACCCGAGCGGCGGACCTGGTCGGAGTGGGCAGTCCGGGCGACGTCGAACGCCTGCTCGACCAGGGTCGTATCGGCCCGTCGGTGGTTGCGCTGGTACGCGGCGAGGAGCGGCGCGAGGTCGTCGTCGACGTGGTGACGCCGCCACGGGAGCGGGAGGCCGGATCGGCGATCGGGCCGGGCTTCGAGGGTGCTCATCTCCCCCACCATCGTAGGCGGGGACATCGTCGGCGGAGCGCCCTCTCGGGCGTGCGGACGAGCGTCCGCGCGACGCCGCGACGCCGCGACGCCGCGCCTATCGGCGTTTGCGACGTCGCTGCTGGCGCGGGCGCGGCGCAACCGGGCCGGTGGGTGTGGGCGGTGGTGCCGGCTCCGGCGCGGCGGTGGGCCCGTGGGACCCGACGCCTGCCCCCGACTCGGCGGGGGCACCGGAGACGGCCCCCGTTGCGCCCACGACCGCCGCCGATGGGGGCGG
>JANOWV010000350.1:0-6238 GCA_031418075.1 Actinomycetes bacterium | reverse complement strand
GCATGTGGTCTACACGATCACCGGCTTCGATGCCTCGGCACACGTGAGCGAGGAGACCAAGGGGGCCAATGTCAGCGCACCCAAGGCGATCATCCGGTCGATCTACATCTCGGCGATCGCGGCCTGGTTCCTCAACATCGCGATCCTCCAGGCGATACCGAAGGGTGCGTACGAAGACGGACTTGCCAGCGTCCTCTCCAATGGGCTGATCCCGGCACCACTCAACATCTTCGAGGCCTCGGTCGCCGGCAACCTCTCGAAGGTGATGATCTTCATTGCGATCGTGGGGCAGTTCTTCTGCGGCATGTGCGGGGTCACCGCCAACTCGCGGATGGTCTACGCGTTCTCTCGTGATGGGGGGCTGCCAGGATCCAGGATCTGGCACCGGATCAACCCGAAGACGCGGACGCCCACAAATGCCGTGTGGCTCGGCATCGGGCTGTCGTTCATCGTCGGACTGCTCACGTTCGTGCAGAGCGACAACTACGCGGTGGCGTTCTTCGTGCTCGTCGGATTCACCGCGGTCGGTCTGTACGTCGCGTACGTGATCCCGGTGTACCTCCGGTTGCGCAAGCCCGACTTCGTCCAGGGGCCGTGGAACCTCCGCGGCTACAGCAAGCTCGTCGGCTGGACCGTCGTCGTGTACGTGGTGTTCATCAACTTGATGTTCCTCGCGCCGCAGTTCGGCCCGGTCAGCGCGTTCTGGCCACCGTGGGGCGGCGACATCCCCGGCACCGACATCGCCCGGGTGAACAACTTCAACTTCACCGGGCCGTTCATGCTCATCCTGTTGATCGCGATCTGGATCTACTGGGAGGTCTCGGCGAAGAACTGGTTCACCGGCCCGAAGGTCATGGGGACCGAGGAGGAGCTACACGCGATCGAGGACGAGCTGGCCGCGGTCGAGCGCGGCGACGCGCCGGCGTCGGCCCTCTACAAGATGGAGGACAAGATGGAGGGCAAGCACGGCAAGTAGCCCTCCAATCGAGAACACGCTTCGGGCGCGGCGCCTTCGGGTGCCGCGCCCGTGGTGATTCCGGGGAACGACGATGAGTGACGAGCAGCGCGAGCTCCTGAACCGGGTCCCCGGCTGGGCCGACCGCGCCCAAGTCGTTCGCTCCCTGGACGGCGGAATCACGAACCGCAACCTCCTCGTCGACGTGGACGGTGCGCTGTTCGTCCTGCGTCTCACCGGCACCGACACCCACCTGCTCGGCATCGACCGGACCGTCGAACGGGTCGCGAACACTCGGGCTGCCGGGCTCGGCATCGCACCAGAGGTGGTGTTCTTTCTCGAGCCCGAGCAGTACCTCGTCACCAGGTTCGTACCCGGCGAGGCGATTCCGATCGAGGAGATGGGTAACCCGGAGGTGATCGCGCCGATCGTGCCGATGCTCCGAGCGTTCCACGACTCCAGGCCGTTGCCGGGCGAGTTCGACTGCTTCCGTATCCCGGCGACGAGCGCCGAGAACGCTCGCGCACGCGGGGTCGAGATCCCGCCCACGTTCGAGAAGGCTGCCGAACGTGCCCGCGAGATCGAAGCGGCGTTCGACGCGTCCCCCGAGCCGCGCGTGGCGTGTCACAACGACTTGTTGAACGCCAACTTCCTCCGCGACGGCCAACGGGTGTGGCTGCTCGACTGGGAATACGCCGGGATGAACGACCGGTTCTTCGATCTCGGCAACTACGCGGTGAACAATGAGCTCGACAACGATGCGGAGGACGCGCTCCTCATCGCGTACTTCGGCGACGTGACGCCCCGGCGTCGAGCCCGCCTCACGCTGATGAAGATCATGAGTGATCTGCGCGAGGCGATGTGGGGTGTGGTGCAACAGGGCATCAGCACCCTCGACTTCGACTACGTCGGGTACGCCGCGAAGCACTTCGACCGGTTGCTGACGAACGCCACCGACGCCGGGTACGGTGCCCTCCTCGACGCCGCGGCCGAGCCGGAGCAGCAACACGATGCGTGATCGAGCCGAGATCGTGATCGTCGGCGCCGGAGTCGGCGGCGCGAGCATCGCGTGGCATCTCGCTGAGATGGGCCGGACCGACGTCATCGTGCTCGAGCGGTCCGAGCCCACGAGCGGGAGCACGTTTCACTCGGCCGGGCTCGTCGGCCAGCTGCGCTCCTCGCTGCCCCTGACGCGAATGATGATGCACAGCGTCGACCTGTACCGCCGCCTGGAAGCGGAGTCGGTCGAGACCGGCCGCTCACCCGGGTGGCAGGAAGTCGGCTCGCTCCGGATCGCGTCGACTCCAGAACGCCTGGAAGAGCTCACGCGCCAACACGGGTGGGCGAAGACCTTCGGACTCCCGATGGACCTCGTCACCGCGAGCGAGGCCCACGACCTGTTCCCGCTCATGGACCCCGCCGGGGTCCTCGGCGGGATCTGGCTCCCCACCGACGGCTACCTCGACCCGAGTGGGCTGACCTACGCCCTGCTGGGCGGCGCGAAGGCGCGTGGCGTCACGGTCGAGACGAACACTCGCGTCACGGATCTCGTCGTCGCCGACGGCCGCGTCCGGTCGGTGGTCACCGACCGCGGCACGATCGAGGCCGACACCGTGGTGCTCGCGTGTGGCATGTACACGACCGACGTCGCCGCACTCGCCGGTGTCAACGTGCCGATCGTGCCCATGGCCCATCAGTACGTGATCACGAAGCCGATCCCAGGAGTCACCGACGCGCTCCCCCAGCTCCGGGACCCCGACAACCTCGTGTATTTCCGTCGCGAGTCCGGGGGGCTCGTGTTCGGTGGGTATGAGCGTGACCCTGCCCCTTGGTCGTTGCACGGCGTCCCCGACGACTTCAACAACACGCTGCTCCCTGAGGACTGGGATCGCTTCGCACCACTGTTCGAGAGCGCGGCGTCGCGAGTCCCGGCGGTCGAGGATGCCGAGATCGTCCAGCTCGTGAACGGGCCAGAGGGGTTCACCCCCGACAACGAGTTCGTCCTCGGCGAGAGCGAGGTGCACGGGCTCTTCGTCGCGGCCGGGTTCTGTGCCCATGGGATCGCCGGTGCAGGTGGCGTCGGACGGGCGATCGCAGAGTGGATCGTCGACGGCGAACCGTCGTTCGACACGTGGAAGATGGACATTCGGCGTTTCGGCGCGCAATACCGCAGCCGCGACTTCGCTCTGGCCCGCGCGACCGAGGTGTACTCGACGTACTACGACATCCACTATCCCAACGAGGAGCGAGAGGCCGGCCGTCCGCTCCGACGCTCCCCTGCGTACGAGCGGCTCGCGGCGCTCGGGTGCTCGTTCGGGGAGAAGAGCAGCTGGGAGCGCCCGAACTGGTTCGACCCACACGCCGTTGCAGGTGACGAGACGCTGCGGCCACGCGGATGGGCGGGGCACCACTGGAGCCCCGCCATCGGTGTCGAGGCCCTCGCCTGTCGTGATGCGGTGGTCGTCTTCGACGAGACGAGCTTCTCCAAGCTCGAGCTCGGCGGGAGCGGCGCGACGAAGTTCCTGAACCGCATCTGCGCGAACGAGATGGACCAGCCTGTCGGCAGCACCATCTACACCCAGCTCTGCAACGAACGCGGCGGGATCGAGTGTGACCTCACCGCGACGCGCGTGGGTGACGACCGCTACTTCATCGTCACCGGGACCGCGTTCGGGAACCACGACCTCGGCTGGGTACGCAAGCAGCAGGAGCTCCAGCCCCAGGGCGATGATGTCACGGTCCACGACGTGACGGCGGCGTACGCGTGCATGGGCGTGTGGGGACCTCGCGCACGCGACGTACTGGCGCCGCTGACCACTGCCGAGCTCGGGAACGAGATGTTCCCCTACCTCAGCGCCCGTCGGATCAGCATCGGTGCCGTCCCCTGTCTCGCGCTGCGCGTCACGTACGTCGGCGAGCTCGGCTGGGAGATCTACTGCCCCACCGAGTACGGCGCCGCGCTCTGGGACACGCTCTGGGAGGCCGGGCAACCCCACGGGATGCTTGCCGGCGGCTACCGGGCCATCGACGCGCTCCGGGTCGAGAAGGGCTATCGGGTGTGGTCGTCCGACATCACACCAGAGGACAACCCCTACGAGGCCGGGCTCGGCTTCGCGGTCAAGCTCGGGAAGCCCGCGCCGTTCGTCGGCCAGACGGCGCTCCGGGCCGTCAAAGAGCAGGGGCCTTCGCGACGGCTTCGCTGCCTGACGCTCGACGACCCGCTCGCGGTGACCCTCGGATCGGAGCCGGTACGTGTCGACGGCGAGATCACGGGAAGGATCACGAGCGGCGGGTACGGCTTTCGGGTCGGACGGTCCCTCGCGTTCGCCTACCTGCCCGCGGCGACGGCCGACTTCGACCGTCGCGTCGAGGTCGAGGTGTTCGGCGAGTGGATCGGTGCCACCGTCGTGACCGACCCCGCCTGGGATCCGCGCGGCGACCGCATCAGGGCCTGACCGACCAGGCATGCGCGTCCTCGCAATCGACCAGGGCACGTCTTCGACCAAAGCGCTGGTCGTGGACGACGACGGTTCAGTGCTCGCGCGCGAAAGCGTCGAGGTGTTCCCCACTGCACTGGCCGGCGGTGGTGTCGAACAGGATCCAACGCAGCTCTGGGACTCGGTGCTCGATGCCGGCCGCGGCGCGGTCCGCTCCGCTGGTGTCCCCGTCGACGCGGTGGCGCTGGCAAATCAAGGCGAGACCGTGCTCGCGTGGGATCGCGCCACCGGCGACCCGCTCGCCCCCGCCCTCGTCTGGCAGGACCGTCGCGCCGCTCCCATCTGCGAGCGTCTGGCCGCCGACGGATGGGACGACCGCCTCGCCGTGCTGACGGGCCTCGAGCTCGACCCCTACTTCGTGGCCCCGAAGATCGCGTGGCTCCGCGAGTACGTGACCCGCGCGGGTGTGGCGACCACGACCGACACCTGGCTCCTGCACCGCCTCTGCGGTGCGTTCGTCACCGACGCCGCCACCGCCTCACGGTCGCTCCTGCTCGACCTCGACGCGGTCGCCTGGTCCCACGAAGCGTGCGGTGCGTTCGACATCGATCCGGGTGAGCTCCCCGACGTGGTGTCGTGCACCGAGACCGTCGGCGAGACAAGTGTGTTCGGCGATCGCCCGGTGCCGGTCATGGGTCTCGCGGTCGACCAGCAGGCTGCGCTGTTCGCTGAGGCGTGCCTCGCTCCGGGCGAGGCCAAATGCACCTACGGGACCGGCGCGTTCCTCCTCGCGACGGCGGGCCCAACCGCGCTTCGATCGACGAACGGGCTCGTCGCCTGCGTGGCCTGGCAGCTCGGCAACGGCGACCGCGCGCCAGTCACCACGTACTGCCTCGACGGGCAGGTGTACACGGTCGGTGCCGCAGTGACCTGGCTCATCCAGCTCGGGCTGATCGACGAGCCTGCCGACCTCGACGCGGTCGGCGGCGAGTCGACGCACGCAGGCGGCGCGACGTTCGTCCCCGGCCTTGCCGGTCTGGCCGCGCCGTTCTGGAAGCCGAACGCCCATGGCGCGTTCACCGGACTCTCGCTCTCCACGGATCGGGGCAACCTCGTCCGTGCGGTGATCGACGGGATCGCCGCCCAATGCGCCTGGCTCGCCCGTGCCGCCGGCGAGGACCTCGGGGCACCATTGCGTCGACTCCGCGTCGACGGCGGGCTCACCCGGTCCCGTCTCCTGATGCAGACCCAGGCCGACCTGTTCCAGGCGCCGATCGAGGTGTACGCATCCCCCGATGCCACCGCACTCGGGGTGGCGGCCTTCGCTCGACTCGGATCCGGTGCCGCGACCTCAGCCGCCGACGCAGTCGGCACATGGGAGCCTGCTGCCGTATACGAACCGCAGATCGCGGCCGACGTCGCCGCAGAACGACTCGACCTGTGGCGCCTGGCCGCCGACGCGACGATGGACTTGTGACCGCGTCGAGCGACGGACAGGTCGACGTCGCGATCATCGGAGGTGGCGTCGTCGGTGCTGCAGTCGCTCGTCACCTCTCCCGCACCCGGCTGACGGTCGCCCTCTTGGAGGCCGGCCCCGATGTCGGCGCCGGGACCAGCAAGGCCAACACCGCGATCCTTCACACTGGGTTCGATACCAAGGCCGACACCGCTGAGTCACCACTCGTCAGGCGGGGCTACGAGCTCTTGCGTGCGTATGCACCCACAGCCGGCATCGCCACCGAGCCGACCGGGGCGCTCCTCGTTGCCTGGACCGAAGCGCAGCGCGCGGCGTTGGTCGGACTGGTGGAGAACGCAGCCGCAGTCGGCTACGACCGCTCCGACATCA
>JANOWV010000349.1:0-1774 GCA_031418075.1 Actinomycetes bacterium | reverse complement strand
CGGCGTCGCCGAGGTCGAGCTCGTCGACGCGACGTCGGGCGACGCGGGCGCCGACGGACCCGAGACGCTGACGTTCTCGGAGCATCTGGCGTGCAGTCACTGCGGGGTCTCGTTCGACGAGCTGGCGCCGCGCAACTTCTCCTTCAACTCGCCCTACGGCGCATGCGAGCGTTGCGATGGGCTCGGCACGCGCTTCGAGGTCGATCCCGAGCTCGTCGTCCCCGACGTCGACTTGAGCCTCGGCGGCGGAGCGATCGCACCGTGGACAGGATTCCGGAGCAGGTACTTCGACCGCGTGCTCGAGGCCGTGGCCGACGAGTTCGGCTTCAGCACCGACACCCCGTGGAAGCGGCTCGGGAAGCGCGCCCGGGCCTCGATCCTCGACGGCACCGGTGAGCGTGCGGTGCACGTGAAGTACAAGAACCGGTACGGCCGCGTCCGCTCCTACAACACGGCGTTCGAGGGCGTGGTGCCGTGGCTCGAGCGTCGTCACGCCGAGTCCGAGAGCGACCGGGCGCGCGAGCTCATCGAGGGCTACATGCGTGAGGTGCCGTGCCCGGCGTGCGCAGGGGCCCGGCTCCGACCGGCGTCGCTGGGTGTGACCATCGGCGACCGCAGCATCTACGAGGTCGGCGAGCTCTCGATCACGAAGGCCGCTGAGTTCCTCGGCTCGGTCGAGCTGTCCGAACGGGATCGTCTCATCGCCGAGAGCGTCCTGAAGGAGGTCAACGAGCGGCTGAAGTTCCTCCTCGACGTCGGCCTCGACTACCTCAGCCTGAACCGCTCGTCCGCGACGCTCGCCGGCGGCGAGGCCCAGCGCATCCGTCTCGCGTCGCAGATCGGGAGCGGGCTCGTCGGCGTGCTCTACGTCCTCGACGAGCCGTCGATCGGTCTCCACCAGCGCGACAACCAGCGCCTCATCGACACCCTCGTCCGCCTGCGCGACCTCGGGAACACCGTGATCGTGGTCGAGCACGACGTGGAGACGATCCGCGTCGCCGACCACGTCGTCGACATCGGTCCCGGCGCCGGTGAGCACGGCGGAGAGGTCGTCGCGCAGGGGACGGTCGCCACCGTCGAGCGCGAGCCGCGTTCCCTCACCGGGCAGTACCTGTCCGGGAAGCGGACGATCGCGGTCCCCGAGCAACGGCGCGAGACCGGTGACGCGTGGCTCACCGTGCGCGATGCGCACGAGCACAACCTCAAGAACCTCGACGTGTCGTTCCCGCTCGGCTGCCTGGTGGCCGTCACCGGTGTCAGCGGCAGCGGGAAGTCTACCCTCGTAAATGACATCCTCTTCCATGCGCTCATGCAGCGCGTGTACCGGTCGAAAGTGGTTCCGGGGCGACACAAGACCGTCGAAGGCGGCGACTATCTCGACAAGGTCATCAACATCGACCAGTCACCGATCGGTCGCACCCCTCGCTCGAACCCGGCGACCTACACGGGCGTCTTCGACAAGGTGCGGGCGCTCTTCGCGTCGACGCAGGAGGCCAAGGTCCGCGGATACCTCCAGGGGAGGTTCTCCTTCAACGTCAAAGGTGGACGCTGCGAGTCCTGCTCGGGCGACGGGACCATCAAGATCGAGATGCACTTCTTGCCCGACGTATACGTGCCGTGTGAAGTGTGCAAGGGCGCGCGGTACAACCGCGACACGCTCGACATCACGTTCAAGGGCAAGAACATCGCGGAGATCCTCGACCTCTCGTGCGAGGAGGGCGTGGAGTTCTTCGTGAACCAGCCGGCGATCGCCCGGTGGCTCCAGACTCTCGTC
>JANOWV010000348.1:0-2887 GCA_031418075.1 Actinomycetes bacterium | reverse complement strand
GACCCGGAGGTCGCGGGTCAGTCGCTCGACACGTTGGTGACCTCCGACAAGGCGAACGTCATCATCGGTCCGGCCTCGTCCGGGACTGCCCTCGGCATCCTCGACAAGATCAAGACCGACGACGTCCTCGTCTGCTCGGGTTCCAACACGTCCGCGCAGCTCACCAAGGACGGTCCCAAGAAGTCGGGCGGGCGCTATTTCCGCACGGCTCCGCCGGACGGCCTCCAGGGCCCGGCGCTGGCTGAGCTCGTCCTCTCGGATGGCAACAGCAACGTCGGCATCCTCGTCCGCAACGACTCTTACGGCGTGGGCTTCGGTAAGTCGCTCGCGAAGGCCCTCAAGCAGGGTGGCGCCAAGGTCGTGGCGAACGTGGCCTACAACCCCGAGTCCGACAGCGGCTACGACGCTGACGTGCAGAAGGTGGCCGACAAGAAGCCCGACGCAGTAGTCGTCATCGGCTTCAACGATGACGGTGCCAAGATCGTGCAGACGATGATCGCGAAGGGCATCGGCCCGGCCGACATCGGCATCTACACGGCCGACGGCATGCAGGGCAGCAAGTTCGGTGAGACGGTCGACCCGGCAAACCCGGGTGTCGTCGCCGGCATCAAGGGCACCGCTCCTGCGGCGGCTCCTGCCGGCATCGAGAGCCCGTTCCAGGACGCCTTCGCGGCGACCGGAGTGGACTCGATCTTCTCGTCCTACTACTACGACTGCACGATCCTGTCCGCGCTCGCGGCGGTGAAGGCAGACTCGACCAGCGCCAAGGCCATGGCCAAGGTGTTCGCGTCGAACGTGAAGGGCAAGGAAGACTGCAACACGTTCGCCGACTGCAAGGACCTCCTCGAGAGCGGGAAGTCGATCCACTACCGTGGCGCTTCCTCGAACTTCGACAAGTTCTCGAAGAACGAGCCCAAGCAGGGTGTGTACGAGGTCTGGGCGTACGACGCCTCGGCCAAGGTGGTCACCGAGGACGCGTCCTCGCAGATGGCCATCGGCTAGTAGCACCACACATTGCGAGCATGGGGGGCCCGGGCGACCGGGCCCCCTTCTCGCGTCCGGCCGCGGTCGACGGTGCCCGTCCGGACGTGCCGCACTACTCGGCGCGGGCGAGGCTCCCCAGGTACAGCTCGATCACCTTCGGGTCATTGAGCAGCGCACGGCCGGTCGCCTCGTACGCGTTGGTGCCGGAGTCGAGGACATAGCCCCGGTCGCAGATCTGGAGGCACCGTCGGGCGTTCTGCTCCACCATCACGATCGCGGTGCCGGCGTCGTTGATGCCCTCGATCCAGTCGAACACCTGGTCCTGCATCATCGGTGAGAGCCCGGCCGACGGCTCGTCGAGCAGGAGGACCACGGGTTCCGTCATGAGCGCGCGGGCCATTGCCAGCATCTGACGCTGGCCACCAGACAACGACCCGGCCTGGGTGCCGCGCCGCTCGCCGAGCATCGGGAACAGCCCGACCACGTGATCCATCCGTTCCCGGAACCGTTCGGGTGCCAGGTACGCACCCATGCGCAGGTTGTCCTCGATCGTGAGCTGGGAGAAGACGTTGTTGGTCTGCGGTACATAGCCCACGCCGCGCTGCACCATCGCGTGCGCCCGGCTGCCGGTGATGTCCTCCCCACGGAGGTACACCGTCCCCGACCGGACGTCGACGAGTCCGAAGAGCGTCTTGATCAAGGTCGACTTGCCGGCGCCGTTCGGCCCGATGATCCCGACCAGCTCACCCTCGGCGCACATCAGCTGCATGTCCTGGATGATGTCGACGCCGGGGACATAGCCCGCCGTCACACCGCGTGCCTCCAGGAGCGGCGTCTCGGGTACCGGCGTCTCGCTGGGCTCGCTCATGCACCGTCCCCATCACTTGGTCCAGCATTCGGCGCCGCGGCCATGGAACCGTGGTGGGTCCCCAGATAGGCGTCGATCACGACCGGGTTGCTGACGACCTCCCGCGGCGTGCCCTCGGCGATGACCTGGCCCTCGGCCATGCACACGACCCGATCGCTGATCTTGGTCACCACGTCCATGTCGTGCTCGACGAACAACACGGTCAATCCGAGGGACTGCAGTCCCTGGATCCGTTCGAGGAGCTGTTCGGTGAGCGCGGGGTTCACGCCCGCTGTCGGCTCGTCGAGCATCAGCAGCTTCGGGTCGGTCATGAGGGCGCGGCCGAGCTCCAACAGCTTGCGCTGCCCGCCGGAGAGCGTGCCGGCGTAGTCCGACCGCTTCTCGCCGAGCCCCACCCAGTCGAGGAGCTCGTCGGCCCGCGTCTCGATCTCACGGTCCTGGGCTTCCCATGACGGCCGCACGAGCGCAGCGAAGAAACGCTCGCCGCGTTGACGGGGAGCAGCGAGCTTCATGTTCTCGAGCACCGTCATCTTCGAGAGCGCCTTCGGGATCTGGAATGTCCGCACCATCCCCGCCCGGGCGATCTTGTACGACGCCTTCCCGGCCAGGGACCGCCCGTCGAACGACCACTCCCCCGCATCGGCTCGTTCGAACCCGGTGAGAACGTTGAAGAACGTGGTCTTGCCAGCACCGTTCGGCCCAATGAGACCGACGATCTCGCCTCGGGGCACGGCGAATCGCTCGACATCGACCGCGACCAGGCCACCGAACGCCCGGCGGACGGCGTGGGCCTCCAGGATCGCGGCGGATCGACCCGACGGCGGAGTCGGTTCATCGCTCATCGACGAGCGCCTCCTCCCGGTTACCGAACATCCCTTGCGGTCGGAAGATCATGAGCGCCATGAGCGCCAACCCCACGAACGCGATCCGGACCGCGCCGGTATCAGTGGTGGTGAGCACATCGCCGAACACGCCCTGGTTGATCGCCTGACGCAGCAACGTATCCATCGCGGTGTAGAGGAACCAGAAGACCAT
>JANOWV010000347.1:0-5630 GCA_031418075.1 Actinomycetes bacterium | reverse complement strand
CCACCGCGCAGGCCGAGCTGGTGCGCAACGGCACCCTCTCTGCCGCCGAGCTCGTGGAAGCCGCGATCACCCGGATCGAGAAGCTCAACCCGGAGCTGAATGCCGTCATCCACCCGCTGTTCGACAAGGCCCGGGCGACGGCCGCCACGATGCAGCCCGGTGCACCATTCGCCGGCGTGCCCACCGTTCTGAAGGACCACGACGGCGAGTCGGCCGGCGACCCACTCCACCACGGGAACGCACTGCTCAAGGAGCTCGGCCACGTCGCCGACCACGACAGCTACCTCTTCACGAAGCTCCGCGCGGCTGGCTTCATCCCGGTGGGTAAGACGAACACCCCCGAGCTCGGGCTCATGACCACGACCGAACCCGAGGCGTACGGCCCGACCCGCAACCCGTGGAACACGGGGCACAGCACGGGGGGTTCGAGCGGCGGCAGCGCCGCCGCGGTGGCATCGGGCATGGTCCCCGTCGGCCACGCCGGCGACGGCGGCGGCTCGATCCGCATCCCGGCCAGCGAATGCGGGCTCTTCGGCCTGAAGCCCACGCGCGGGCGCGTCTCGCTCGGCCCCGAAGCCGGCGAGGCATGGGCCGGCCTGGTGCAACGCCACGTCCTCACCCGCTCCGTGCGCGACTCCGCCGCGATCCTCGACGCGCTCTCGGGGCCGATGCCGGGCGACCCGTACTTCGCCCCGCCACCCGCGCGTCCCTTCCTCGACGAGGTAGGCGCCGACCCCGGCGCGCTGCGCATCGGCCTGCGTACGAGCGCCGGCGCGATGGCAGAGACGTTCCCCGTGTGTGTGGCCGCAGCCGAGGACGCGGCCGCGCTGCTCGAGTCGCTCGGCCACCACGTCGAGGTCGCGTCGCCCGCGGCGCTCGACGAGACCGAGCTCCTCGGCCTCTTCCTCGTACTCATGAGCACCAACGTCGTCGGCGACCTCCGGGAGATCGAACGCATCGTCGGACGCGAGCTCACCGCCGACGACGTCGAGCCGCTCACCTGGGAGTACGCCCAGATGGGTCGCGGGTACGCCGGGGCCGACTACCTCGAGGCCATCCACGGCGCACACGCCTGGACCCGTCGGGTGGCATCGTGGTTCGAGCCGCTCGATGGCACCCCGGGCTTCGACCTCCTGCTCACCCCTACCCTCGCCGAGCCGCCCCCCGAGATCGGCGACCTCGTCGGGACCAAGTCGGACCCGTGGCACGGCATGGCCCGGGCGACGCCGTTCGCGGCCTACACGGCTGCGTTCAACGTCACCGGTCAACCAGCGATGTCCCTCCCGCTGATGTGGGACGCCGCGACCAACCTCCCCATCGGCGTGCAGCTCGTCGCGACCCACGCCCGGGAGGATCTGCTCCTGCGCGTCGCCGCGCAGCTCGAGGAGGCCCGACCCTGGGCCGACCGCCGTCCGCCGGTCTTCGCCTGAGCGCCCAGATGGCCGACGACTTCGCCCATCTCGACGCGACCGCGCAGGCCGACCTGGTCCGCCGCGGCGACGTCACCGCGACCGAGCTCGTCGATGCCGCCATCGACCGCGTGGAGGCACTCGACCCGCAGCTCAACGCCGTGGTGTACCGCCGGTTCGAACGGGCCCGGGAGGAAGCAGCCGGCGAGGTCCCGGAAGGTCCGTTCGGAGGCGTGCCGTTCCTCACCAAGGACCTCTCCTGCTGGACCGAGGGCGAGCCCCACAGCGAGGGCATGCGCGCACTGAAGGACGCGGGCGTCGTCGCATCCGAGACCGCGCACCTCGCCCGCCGCTTCCGCGACGCAGGGTTGGTGAACCTCGGCCGGACGAACAGCCCCGAGCTCGGCCTCGTCCCGACCACCGAGCCCGACGCATGGGGTCCCACGCACAACCCGTGGGATCTTTCCCGGTCGCCGGGTGGGTCGAGCGGTGGCTCCGCTGCGGCCGTTGCGGCCGGTCTCGTCCCGGTCGCGCATGCGAGCGACGGCGGTGGCTCGATCCGAATCCCGGCCGCCGCGTGCGGGCTCGTCGGCCTGAAGACATCACGCGGCCGCGTGTCGGTCGGCCCGGGCCGCAACGAGCTCGCCGGCTTCATGTCGGTCCAGTTCGCGGTGACTCGCACGGTGCGCGATGCTGCCGCGTTGCTCGACGTGTGCGCGGGCGAAGAACCCGGCGATCCCGTCGTGCCGGCGCCGCCCGCCACGTCCTACACCGAGATCGCCGCCGCGGCGAGCGCGGGTGACCACGGTCGCGCGCTCCGCATCGGCATGATGACCCGCGCACCGGGCGAGGGCACGTCGATCGACCCGCAATGCATCGCCGCAGTCGAAAGCGCCGCGCGAGCACTCGAGGCACTCGGTCACCACATCGAGGTTGCCCATCCCGCGGCATACGACGACTCGAACCGCGCCGCGATGTTCGGAGCCCTGTGGGGTGTCAACGCCGGAACGCAGGTCGAGGGCTGGGGGCGTGAGCTCGGCCGCGAGCTGACCTCCGACGATGTCGAACCCGGCACTTGGATCATGGCGAGCGCGGGACGCGACATCAGCGCACTCGCCTACTACGACGCGATGAACACCATGGGCCGGTTCACCCGAGCGATCGCGGGGTGGTGGAACGGCCCCGACGCGTTCGACCTCCTGCTCACCCCGACGCTCGGCGAGCTACCCAGCCCACTCGGGGCGTTCGCCCCAACCGACGAAGATCCCTTCGCCGGTCTGCGAAGGTCGGTGTCGTTCACCCCGTTCACGCCGACGTTCAACCTCACCGGCCAACCTGCGATCTCGCTCCCGCTCCACGAGTCGGTGGAGGGACTGCCGATCGGTGTGCATCTCGTCGCCGCGTACGGCCGCGAGGACCTGCTGCTCGCCGTCGCCGCCGCGCTCGAGGTCGCGACGCCCTGGTCCGACCGCCGACCCCTCGTCCACGCATGAACAGGGCGCGATGATCCGCATCGCAGGCGGACAAGGGTTCTACGGCGACACCCCGCGCTCGGTCGAAGGGCTCCTCGCCGACGGTATCGACTACCTCTGCCTCGAGGCCCTCGCCGAGCTCACGCTCGCGATCCTCCAGAAGGACCGCCAGAAAGATGAGTCCCGCGGGTACACGAAGGACCTCCCGGCGTACCTCACCGCCGCACTTCCCACGGTCGCGGCAGGCCGCACGAAGCTCATCACGAACGCGGGCGGGATCAACCCGACCGCGGGCGCACGGGCTGCGGTTGGCGTCGCCCGCGACCTCGGCCTCTCCGGTCTCAAGATCGCGACCGTGCTCGGCGACGACCTCATGCCGCGCGTCGACGAGCTCGGTGCCGCCGGCGGTCTCGCGCACCTCGACTCGGGTGCCCCGTTCTCGGAGTTCCCGGGCGACCCGCTCTTCGCGGCCGCGTACCTCGGGGCCCGCCCGATCGTCGACGCCCTCGACCAGGGCGCCCACGTCGTCATCACCGGCCGGTGTGCCGACGCCGCGCTGTTCCTCGCCCCGCTCGTCCACGAGCACGGCTGGGCGTGGGACGACTGGGACCGGCTCGCCGCCGGGATGCTCGTCGGCCATCTGCTCGAGTGCTCGGGCCAGACCGCGGGTGGCAACCTCAGCCGCGACTGGTGGTCGGTGCCCCATCCCTGGGATCTCCCTTATCCCATCGCCGAGGTCGAGGCCGACGGCACCGCGGTGATCACGAAGCCGAAGGCGTCCGGCGGCCGGGTCAGCTTCGACACCGTGCGTCACCAGCTGCTCTATGAGGTGCACGACCCCGCGCGGTACCTCACACCCGACGTGGTGGCTGACTTCACCAGCGCGACGTTCACCGACGAGGGCGATGATCGTGTCCGGGTCACTGGTGTGCGCGGAACCCCGGCCACCGACACGTACAAGACGCTGCTCTGCCACCATGCAGGGTGGGCCGGCGAGGCACGCCTCGCATACTCATGGCCCGAGGCCCGGGAGAAGGCAACCGCAGCTGCCGCGATCTTCGCCCGGCGCGTCGAGCAGGCCGGCCTCCCCGTGCGCGAGTGGAACGTCGAGCTGTGGGGCGTCGACGCACTCGGCGGACCGACCGTTCCCGCCACGAAGGCCCCGCCGCCCGAGGTCGTCGCGCGCGTCGCGTGGCGCTGCGACGACCCCGCCACTGCCGGGCTCGTCGGACGCGAGATGGTCCCGCTCACACTGTCGGCACCGCCGGCAGGGACGACAGGCATGGGACGCGGCGCCAGTCGACCGACCGAGCTGCTCGGGATCTGGCCGACGCTGGTAGAGAAGTCGAAGGTCGATCCGCGTGTGACCGTCACCATCGAGGAGGTCTGATGCCGCGCCTCCGCCTCCACGAGATCTGCGGCTACCGGTCGGGTGATAAGGGCGACATCTCGAACATCGCCCTCCTTGCCGACGACCGCGCGGCCTACGACGCCATCGTCGCCGAGGTCACCGCCGATCGGGTGAAGGAGCTCTTCGGTTCCCTCGTCACTGGGGAAGTGCTCCGCTACGAGGTCGAGAACGTGCTCGCCCTCAACTTCGTCCTGCGCGGCGCGCTCGCCGGGGGTGGGCCGCGCTCGTTGCGCAGCGACAGCCTCGGCAAGACGTTCGGCGGCGCACTCGTGCGCCTCGAGATCGACGTGCCCGAGGACCTCGCGTCCCGCCGAGCGCCCCGTCCCGACGTCGGTTGGGCCGACGACATCCTGCGGGACCTCTCGTCCGGCTGACTCGGCGTGGACCGGGTGCGTCCCCAGCAAAGCGCCACTCTCGGCGGCAAGGCGGCCCATCACGTCCGTCAAGCGAAAGCGACCTGACCCATGATCGAAGTGGGCAACATCCTTCCGCCGATCACGCTCGAACAGGCGAGTGGCAATCCCATCGAGCTGGGCGCGTTTCTCGAACGCACGCTCCTCGTGGTCGCGATCCGCTACTACGGCTGAATCCCGTGTCGGGAGTACCTGGTCCAGGTACGTGAGGCACGTTCCCAGATCCGGGACCTCGGTGCCGATGTGGTTGCCGTCGGCACCGCAGCTGGCTGGCAGGCCGAGCGACTCATGACCGGCGACGCGGATACCGAGCCGATCGGCTACGAGTGCCTGGTCGACCCCGACCGCGCCCTGTACCGCACGCTGGGACTGGGGCGCGTCCCTTGGCATCAATGGCTCACACCCGAGCTGTGGCGCAACTACCTCGGCGCGTTCCGACGCGGTGGACGCCAGGGTGCGATCACGGGCGACTGGCGTCAGCTCTCCGGGGTGGCGATCGTTGCACCCGACCGTCGGCTGATGTACCTGCACCGGTCCCACACGGTCGGCGACTACCCCGACATCGCCACGGTTCTGCATCACCTGGGAAGTCCGCGCTAGGAAGGGCGCTTCGCCACCAGGAGGAAGCGTCTCGTGAAGAACTTCGTCGACGAGTTCAAGAAATTCATCAACCGCGGCAGCGTTCTCGACCTCGCCGTCGGGATCGTCATCGGTGTCGCGTTCACCGCCGTCGTGAACAGCTTCGTCAACGACATCCTCAACGCGATCATCGGGGCGATCGTCGGGAAGCCGAACTTCAACAGCCTCACGTTCGACCTCGGTAGCGGCGTCGTTCGCTACGGCGCGTTCCTCACGGCGATCGTGAACTTCGTCATCATCGCGTTCGCCCTGTTCCTCGTGGTCAAGGCGTTCAACTCCATGCAGA
>JANOWV010000346.1:0-4958 GCA_031418075.1 Actinomycetes bacterium | reverse complement strand
CGTCGGCTTGGGCGACGGTGAACTCACGCATCGCGAAGTCGTCCAGGATCACCAGGTCGGGACGGGTCCAGCGGCGCAGCCGGGCACCCCAGGTGCGGTCGGCGTGGCCGCCCGCGAGATCCGCGAGCAGCCGCGATGTCTTGGTGAAGATGGCGGTATGGCCCCGCCGGCAGGCGGCATGGCCCAACGCTTGGGCGAGCATCGTCTTTCCCACACCGACGGGGCCGTGCAGGATTACTGATTCGCCGGCCTCAACGAAACGTAGCGTCGCGAGGTCACGGATAGCTACGGTCGGGATCTTCGGGTTGAACGAGAAGTCGAACTCCTCGATGACGGCCGGGATGGGTTCGCGCACGAGGGCGAACATCGTCGCGTGCTTGGCGTGGCAGTGCATGGTGGCATCGATGTTGTCGTGCTGGCGCAGCGCCGAGAGGTGCAGCGCTTTCTCGGTGGTCGGGCTGCGCTCGCCCTCGAGCACGTTGCCGTCGAGGTCGCACACGACGAGGTCGTCGAGGGTCATCTCGAGGTAGTCGAGCGACGACGGGGTGAGCACGGCGTTACCGTCGGGAAGGCGCGCGCCGAGGTTCCCGGCTGTCCCCTCGACCAGCCCGGATCGCAGCATCTCCTGCGCGACCCAGAGGACCTGCTCCTTCGTCTCCTGCGCGGTGAGCTTGTCCTTACCCATCGAGAACCTCCGGGTTCACGAGATTGTCGGGCCGCCCGCCGTCGAGCAATGTCGCGAGCCCCTGGGCGATGAGCAGGGAGTGGTTGGCTTCGGTGTCGTAGGTCGCGCCGCCGATGTGCGGCGTGAGCACGACGTTGCCCATCGCGCACAGCGGGTGATCGACCGGGAGGTTCTCGCCCACGAAGTGGTCGAGGCCGGCGCCCGCGAGGTGCCCGCGCTGGAGCGCGTCGACGAGTGCGTCGGTGTCGTGGAGCTGGGCCCGCGCCGAGTTCAGGAAGATCGCACCCTCCTTCATGCGGTCGAGCTGTTCGGCCCCGATGAGTCCAGCGGTCTCGGGGGTGACGGCGGCATGGAGCGACACGACATCCGACTCGGTGAGCAGGTCATCGAGCGAGTGCGTCGCGTCGGAGGAGTACGGGTCGTAGGCGATCACGCGCATCCCGAGTCCCTCGAGGCGCCACTTCGTCGCACGGCCGACTGCACCGAGGCCGACGATGCCAGCCGTGCGACCGGCGAGCTGCCAGGCGCGGAAGCGCTGGTACGGGATGGTCCCGTCGCGGTAGACCGCGCCTTCGCGTACGTCGGTATCCGCGCGCACGAGCCCCCGGTTCACGGCGAACAGGAGGGCGACGGTCATCTCGGCGACGGCGTCAGCGTTGCGGCCGGGTGCACGCAGGACGGGGATCCCGCGAGCGGTCGCGGTCTCGACATCGACGTTGTTCGGGTCCCCCCGGCACGAGCCGATCGCGAGCAATGGCAGGTCGAGCACCGGCCCCTTCACCGAGTCCGACTCGACGACGAGCAGGTCGGCGCCGGTCTCCTCGACGAGGGCGGCGAGCTTCTCGCCATTGAGGAGGCGCAACGGCGTGTGCTCGATCCAAGGGTCGAGGACGACGTCGGCCAGCTCGCGGAGGATGTCGAGACCAACGCCTCGGAACGGCGCGGTGACGAGTGCGGTGTGGGTGCTCACGCGGGCGATCATCGCACGACAGTGACACGTACGTCAGGTTGGGGATCGCCCGGCCCGGCCGTTGCCATCGGTCGAGCCGGGCGTTGCCATCGGACCGGGAGGGCGTTGCCACGAGGCGGGGAGCATCCCGCGTTCCCTGACTATGGTGTCAGGTTCGTCGGCCCCGATGGGCCCGAGATCGAGGGGGACGCTGGCCGATGCCGATCCACTACGAGCAGGACGAGGAGCACGTCGTCCTGATCACGATCGACCGGCCCGAGGCGCGCAACTCGGCCGACATGGAGCACTTCAAGGCGCTTCGCGAGGCGTGGGATCGCTTCGCCGCCGACGACGAGGCCTGGGTGGCGATCATCACCGGGGTCGAGGAGTCATTCTTCTCCGGGGCCGACTTGAAGACCTACATCCCCGAGATCACCAAGTTCCAGAAGCAGGTGGCCGAGGAGGGTCTGACCGAGATCAACGGCTTCCGCCTCGACGACGGCACCCGCGCGGTGCTGCGCAACGTCCCGCTGTACAAACCGGTCATCGCGGCCGTCAACGGGTTCTGCACCGCCGGCGGCATGGAGATGCTCGGCGGCACTGACATTCGGATCGCGTGCCCCGAGGCCAAGTTCGCGGTGATGGAGCCCAAGCGCGGCCTGTTCGCGGGCGGCGGCACCACGGTGCGCCTCCCGCGTCAGATCCCGTGGCCGCTCGCGATGGAGTTCCTGTTGTGCGCCGATCTCATCCCTGCGGAGCGCGCGTTCGAGATGGGGCTCCTGAACGCAGTCGTCCCGAGAGACCAGCTCCTCGACACGGCCCGCGAGTTCGCTCGGCGCATGATCGTCAATGCGCCCCTCGCGGTGCAGGCGACGAAGCAGAGCGCACTGCAGGGGCTGTACCACGACGAGGACGAGGTGAAGCGCATCCGCACGGCCGTGCGTGCCCTGCACGAGGTGCTCGCACACGCCGACGCGGACGGCTCGGGGGTGGTGGCTGCGGCCGCCGAGGTGCTCGAGGGGCTCGGCAAGGAGCTTCGCACCGCGTTCGAGAAGGAGAGCAAGCTCTCGAGCTGGATCTTCCAGACCGAGGATGCCAAGGAGGGACCCAAGGCCTTCGCCGAGAAGCGACCCCCGAACTGGCAGAGCAAGTGATCGCTCGCGCGTGGTGACCGATCCCCGCAGCCCGTGCCTCATCGGAGCCGGGCGCTTCACGTGGCATCCAGACGACGTCGGCGAGCGCGGCGCACCGGAGCCGCTCCAGATGTGGGAGCACGTCGCCCGTGCAGCCGCGGACGACGCGGGTCCGGGGTCGTCGGTGCTCGAGCAGCTCGACTCGCTCGACATCGTCTACTGCCAGACCTGGCAGTACGACGATCCAACGGCTCGGCTCGCCGAGCGTCTCGGCGTGGTGCCGAAGCGGAGCTACTACTCCGGGATCGGTGGGACCACGCCGCAGGTGCTCGTGCAGGACGTCGCGGCGCGCATCCTGCAGGGCGAGACCGACCTGGCCCTCGTGACCGGGGCCGAGGCGCTCGCCACGCAGCGGCAGTACAAGAAGCGCGATGAGCGCTACCCGTACTCGTTCAAGCCCGACGAGCGGCGTCCGTTCCCGTGGGAGGCTCCGTTCGACTCATCCGAGGTCGCGCACGAGCTGATGCAGGCGTGGCTCACGTTCGCGGTCTTCGACAACGCGCGGCGCGCGCATCTCGAGATCCCGTTGCCCGAGTACCGGATCCGGCTCGGCCGCATGATGGCCGCGCTGTCGAAGGTCGCGAGATCGAACCCGGACGCGTGGTTCCCGATCGAGCGCAACGCCGACGAGGTGATCGAGGCTCACCCTGGTAACCGGATGGTGGGCTACCCGTACACGAAGTACATGGTGTCGATCATGGATGTCGACATGGCATCCGCCGTGCTCGTTGCGAGCCACGAGCGCGCCGACGCGCTCGGCGTACCGCAGGACCAGCGGGTCTACCTCCGCGGATGGTGCTACGCGACCGACCCCACCTACGTCGCCCAGCACACCGACCTGTGGCGGTCGCCGGCGATGGCGGCTGCGAGCGCCGAGACGTTGCGAGGCGGAGGGATCGGGATCGACGAGGTCGCGCACCTCGACCTGTACAGCTGTTTCGCCAGCTCCGTGAACTTCGCGCGCGACGCGCTGGGGATCGATGACGACGACGAGCGCGCACTCACGGTCACCGGTGGTCTGCCGTATCACGGAGGCGCCGGCAGCAACTACATGACCCACTCGATCGCGACGATGGCCGACACCCTGCGGTCCGACCCTGGCTCGTTCGGCCTCGTGAGCGGCGTCGGCATGCACATGACGAAGCACGTCTACGGCCTCTACAGCACCGATCCGGGTCCGGTTGCGCCGCCGGAACAGGCCGAGGTCCAGTCCCGGCTCGACGCCGAGCCCACAACGACGATCGTGGAACGCCACGACGGTGAGGCCACCGTGGCCGCGTACTCCGTCGTCCACGGGCGCGACGGGGAGCCGGAGTGGGCGGTGCTGGTGTGCGACGTGTCCGACGGTGCACGCGCGTACGCGCGCCTCACCGACGACCATTCCCTCTTCGAGTCCGAGGTGGTGGAGCTTGTCGGTGCTCGTGTCCATCTGACCCCCCACGAGGTCGACCTCCCGACGGGCGGGACCGGCATCCGTCACGATGCAGTGGTCCTCGCGACCTGACACCATTCGAGACCAGCACCTTCGACACAGGAGCACCACGACATGGCATGGGACTTCTCGACCGAGCCCGAGTTCCAGGAGAAGCTGGACTGGCTGCGCGACTTCATGGTGCGCGAGATCGAGCCGCTCGACCTGGCGTTCCCGCACCACTACGTCTACGACAAGACGCATCCGGTGCACGCCGAGGTCTTGGCGCCGATGCAAGAGCAGGTGAAGGAGCAGGGACTGTGGGCCTGCCACCTGGGGCCTGATCTCGGTGGGCTCGGCTACGGCCAGCTGAAGCTCGCGTTGATCAACGAGATCCTCGGGAGGTCGTCGTGGGGGCCGAGCGCCTTCGGGTGCCAGGCGCCCGACACCGGCAACGCGGAGATCATCGCCCACTACGGCACCGACGAGCAGAAGAAGCAGTACCTGGAGCCGTTGCTCGACTCGAAGATCGTCTCCTGCTACTCGATGACCGAGCCGCAGGCCGGCTCCGACCCCCAGCAGTTCACGTGTCGCGCGACGAGGGACGGCGACGAATGGGTGATCGAAGGGGAGAAGTGGTTCTCTTCGAACTTCCGCTACGCCGCGTTCGCCATCGTCATGGCCATCACCGACCCCGATGTGCCGGTGTACAAGGGCGCG
>JANOWV010000345.1:0-1939 GCA_031418075.1 Actinomycetes bacterium | reverse complement strand
GCCGCGGATGCATCCTGCGGCTGGAGCGTGTCGTTGGCGACCGCGGTCGCCATGCGCCAGTTGAGCAACTTCATCGCCTCGAGCTTGGCGTGACAACGCGCCAGATCCATCTGCACCCAGGGCACCTCGGCCATCGTGCGCCCGTCGCCCGCGTCGGCGGTGCCGACCCACGTCATCATGTCGTCGTAGAGGCGGTGCGTGAGTCCGGCGAGTGCGGCGAGGCCGACCCGCTCGTGGTTGAGCTGGTTGGTGATGAGCCGCCAGCCCGCGTTCACGTCGCCGACGACGTTCTCCTTCGGCGCCCGCACGTCGTCGTAGAACGTGGCGGTGGTGACGACACTGCCGACGGTCACGATCGGCGTCACCTTGAAGCCCGGCGAGTCCGTCGGCACGATGATCATCGAGATGCCCTTGTGCTTCTTGGCCTCGGGATCGGTGCGACACGCGAGCCACACGTAGTCGGCCTGGTTCGCGCCGCTCGTGAACACTTTGTTGCCGTTGATGACCCACTCGTCGCCGTCGAGCTCGGCCTTCGTGCGCAGCGACGCGAGGTCGGTGCCGGCTTCGGGCTCGGTGTAGCCGATCGCGAAGTTGATGTCGCCCGACAGGATCCCGGGGAGGAACTGCTGCTTCTGGGCCTCGGTGCCGTAGGCCATGAGCGTCGGGCCGACGGTGTTGATCGTCACGAACGGGAACGGCGCCGCCGCGCGCTGCACCTCGTCGAAGAAGATGAACTGGTCGAACGCGTCGCGGCCCTGCCCGCCGTACTCTTTGGGCCAGCCGATCCCGAGCCACCCGTCGCCGCCGATCTTGCGCACGACGGTCCGGAAGGCGGCGCTGCCCTCGCCCGCCGCGCCCAGCTCCGCCCGGAGCTCGGGGGTCAGGAGGTCGGCGAAGTACTCCCGCAATTCCTTGCGGAGCGCCCGCTGCTCGTCGGTGTAGTCGAGAAACATAGAACGCGTTGCAATCTAGTGACGACGCCCCGAGACGGCCAAACGTCGGCCTGACCCGGTTACGCAGCCTGCGCCATCGTGTCCGTATATCTGATGACACCTGCTGGATATACTCGCCGGATGGCGAAGCACCTGGTCGATCTCGACGAAGACGCCCTGCGCGCCGCCCGCGCCGAGCTCGGCACCACGACGATGAAGGACACGGTCAACGAGTCGCTGCGCCGGGTCGCCCGCGGGCGGGACCAGCGAGTGGGTCGGGCCCTCGACGTGCTGGCCGGCGCCGACCTCGCTGACCGCGAGGACGCGTGGCGCTGACCCACCTCGTCGACACGAGCGTCCTCACCCGCCTCGGCAACCCCGCGGTCCGTGCCGTCGTCGAGCCGCTCGCCGCCGCAGGGTCACTCGCCCGGGCCGGGATCAGCGACCTCGAGATCGGGTACTCGGCCCGCAACGCCCGCGAGTGGGACCGCTTGACCGGTGCGCTCGACACCTTCACGCTGATCGCCACCGATGCCGCGCACGTCCGGCGCGCCCGGCACGTGCAGCGACTCCTCGCCTCCCGCGGCCAGAAGGGTCGCAAGATCCCCGACCTGCTCGTCGCTGCCGCAGCCGAGGACGCGGATCTCACCGTCCTCCACTACGACACCGACTTCGAGCTCATCGCCCGGGCCACCGGCCAGCGCTGCGAGTGGGTCATGCGGGCCGGCACCGTCGACTGACGCTTCGCGCGAAGTGCTACCCTTGTAGCACATGGAGTCGATCGGGATCCGTGAGCTCCGTCAGCACGCGAGCCGGTACCTCCAGCGCGTCGCCGAAGGAGAATCGTTCCAGATCACAGAACGCGGGCGCCCGGTTGCGGTCCTCACCCCCACCATGGATGCACTCCGCCACGGTGTCCGGGCCCTCGTCGACGAGCTGGTCTCAGCGGGCCGGTACCCGAGCGCGCAGGCTGCCCTCGAAGACGGTGTCGAAGCGCTCGCGCGCGA
>JANOWV010000344.1:0-12779 GCA_031418075.1 Actinomycetes bacterium | reverse complement strand
GGCACCGTCTGGGTGAACGACCACATCCCCATCGTCAGCGAGCTCCCCCACGGTGGGTTCAAGCAGTCCGGGTATGGCAAGGACATGTCGATCTATGCGATCGAGGCGTACACCGAGCTCAAGCATGTGATGGTCAAGTGGTGACGCCTTGAACGCGGAGGGGCCGGCGGACCACCGCGTCCTCCGAGACCCCAGTGCGTCCGCGGCGGCCCACCGGCCCCTCCGCTGAGCACCATCGCCTCGAAGCCTCGATCGCAACGACAAGGGAATTCAGATGACGGACAAGTTCACCAGGAATGCGAAGGCGATCGAGGCGGCGGAGATGCCGCGGTTGTTGGAGGCGACGCAGGGGTCGAAGAAGCTCTACGAGCGCGCGGTGCAGCATCTGCCCTACGGGGTGGCGTCGAGCTTCCAGGCCGGCGACCCGTACCCGATCTACATCTCTCGAGGCGAGGGCGCCCACGTCTGGGACGCCGACGACACCGAACGGGTCGACTTCCACGGCGGGTTCGGCTGCAACGTGGTCGGCCACGCGAACCCCAAGATCATCGAGGCCATCGACAAGGCTGCGCGCACCGGGACGCACTTCGCCGCCACGACCGAGGTCACCGTCGCGTTCGCTGAAGAGCTGTGCCGCCGGTTCGGTCTCGAGAAGATCCGGTTCGCCAACTCGGGAACCGAGGCGACCATGGATGCCATCCGGGTCGCGCGTGCGGCCACCGGACGCGACGTCGTGGCGAAGGTCGAAGGCTCGTACCACGGGCACCACGACACCGTGATGTTCTCGGTCGTCCCCAACGCCGACGCGATGGGTGGACGAGACGCACCGGCGTCCGCGCCGATGTCGAAGGGGATCCCGGCCGAGATGGCGAAGTTCACGGTCGCCGTGCCGTTCAACGATGTCGATGCGACTCGCCGATTGTTCGAGGAGCGCGGCTCGGAGCTCGCGTGCCTGATCATGGAGCCGGTGATGATGAACATCGGCGTCGTCGTGCCCCAGCCCGGCTACCTCGAGGCCGTCCGTGAGCTCTGCACCAAGCACGACGTCGTCCTCATCTTCGACGAGGTGAAGTCGGGTGCGACGATCGCCGAAGGGGGCGCCACCGGTCGCTACGGGGTGCAGCCCGACCTGGCGTGCTTCGCGAAGGCCATCGGTGGCGGCACACCTACCGCTGCGTTCGGCGGCAAGGCGTCCATCATGGAGATCATCGAGCACGGTGCCGCGCAGCAGGGGACGTTCAATGGCAATCCGCTCGTGGCGGCCGCGGGGCTGGCCGCCCTCACCCAGGTGCTCACACCAGACGCCTACGCACACTTCGACGAGCTCGGCGCGCGCCTCGCCGACGGTCTCGGCAAGGCGATCGCGGAGTACGGGCTGCCCGCCCACGTCGTCGACCTCGGCGCGAAGGGCTGCGTCTCCTACCGCGCCGAGCCGCTCCAGAGCTACCGCGACTTCCTCGAAACGCGCACCGAGCTCTACGAGGCATCGTTCCCGTGGGTCCTCAACCGGGGTGTGTTCATGACCCCCGGCGACGAGGAGCAGTGGACGCTGTCCGTCAGCCACACCGAAGCCGACATCGACGCGTACATCGACGCCTTCGCCGGTTTCTGCGCCGCCGTCGCCGCCTGACCTCCCGGATCTCGGCACGCTGAATGTTGCTCAGCAACAATGAACGTGCCGAGAATCCCCGGAGGGTGCGTCGTCTGCCAGACTCCGGCCGGCCCCGCACCCGAATCTGGAGCACCAGGTGACCTCGCCGCTCTCACCGTACGACGACTACCCGATCCACCAGACCGCCGAGGTGCTCCGGCACCCGGCAACGAGCGATCGCAACTTCTACGACCGCTACTACAACATGCTCCACGACTCGACCGGTGAGGTGATGCTCATCACCGGGTTCGGGCAGTACCCGAACCTCTCCGTGCAGGACGCGTTCGTGCTCGTTCGCCGCGGGACCGAGCACCGCGTCGTCCGGGCGTCGCGCCCGATGAGCAACGACCGGATGGATACGAACACCGGACCGTTCTCACTCGAGGTGATCGAAGGCCTCAAGCGGGTGCGGTTCGTCCTCGCGCCGAACGAGCACGGCGTCTCGTTCGACCTCACCTTCACCGGCTCGATCGCCCCGCACCTCGAGCCCCGTCATTACATCCGCCAGATGGAGCGCATCACCTTCGACACCCAGCGCTTCGCGCAGACCGGGTTCTGGGCGGGACACATCGTCGTCGACGGTGACCGGATCGAGGTCGACGGATCCAACTGGAAGGGCACCCGCGACCGCTCCTGGGGCGTCCGCCCGGTCGGTGAGCCGGAGCCCCCGGGCATCCTGGCCGAAGGACCATTCGCGATGAGCATGTGGAACTACGACCCGATCCAGTTCGACGACTACTCGATCATCTACATGTGCTCGGAGAAGCCCGACAGGTCGCGCGACCTGGAGACGGCGAAGAAGATCTGGTGCGACCCGACCCGACCGGTGGAGCACCTCGGTCGACCCGAGCACGACCACGAGTTCATCCCGGGGACGCGGCGGCTGCGCCGGAGCCGGCTCGCGTTCCCGCACGCGCCGGATGGCCCGCTGGAGATCGAGGTCACCCCGCTCATCGAGTCACACATCGGCATCGGCACGGGGTACGCGCCCGAGCCCGACTGGAAACACGGGATGTACCAGGAACCCGAGGTCGTCGTGCAGGGCGTCACCCTCGACACCGAGCGCGACGCCGATCGCTTCTACGGGATCGTCGACGCCGCGTCGCGGTTCGAGACCAGCACCGGGGACGTCGGCTTCGGCCTGCACGAGTACATGTTCCTCGGCGAGTTCCCGAAGTACGGCCTCACCGGGATCCTCGACGGCGCACCCTGACAAGGCGGACAACGCCCCGATGCTCCGGGAAATCCGATCCGACACCGGCACGATCCGCGCCGCCATAGGCCACGCGGGCTTTCGTCGACTGCTCACGGCGATGGCCGTGTCGCAGGTCGGCGACTGGCTCTACAACGTCGCACTCCTCGTCTTCGTCTACGACGCGACCGGATCAGCCGGCTGGGTCGCCGCCGCGACCGTCATCCGGCTGGTTCCCTACGTCGTGGGCTCACCGATCGGCGGCCTCATCGCCGACAGCATGGATCGGCGCGCCGTGCTCGTGGTCTCCGATCTCCTCCGGGCCGGCCTCATGGGCCTCCTCGCCGCGGTGGCGGCGTTCGACGGCCCCGTGGTGCTCGCCCTGTTGCTCGCCGCGCTGACGACCGCCGCGGGAACCGCGTACCTACCGACGTACGTCACCGCCGTACCGGAGCTCGTCGGCGAGAACGACCTCGCGGCCGCGAACAGCGCCGGCGGCCTTGTCGAGAACCTCTCGGTGATCGTTGGGCCGGCCATCGGAGCCGTGCTCCTCGCGATCGGCTCGCCGACCTTCGCGTTCGCGCTCAATGCCGTGAGCTTCGGCGTGGGTGCGTTGCTGGCGAGCAGCGTCACCCTCGCCCCGCGCGTCAAGGACTCCGATGCCGACAACGACGTCGGGCTCGCGCGCCGGTTCCGCGAAGGCTGGGACGCGCTGCGGGGGTCACGCCAGGCGCGGGTGCTCTCCTACTTCCTCCTCGGGAGCTCGTTCCTGTACGGGGCGCAGACCGTGGTGCTCGTCCTCGCTGCGAACGAGACGCTGCACAGTGGCTCCGACGGCGTCGGGATCCTGTACGTCGCCCTCGGAATAGGCGGATTGGCGGCCGCGACCTCGGTGAGTCGACTCGCTCGGGTTGCGCGACTCGGTCCGGTGCTCTTCCTCGGGCTCGTCGTCTGCTGCGTACCGGTCGCGCTGCTCGCAGTGGTGACCCAGCCCGCGGCCGGCTTCGGTCTGATGGTGGTGTCAGGCGCGGGGATGGTCGTCGTCGACGTGCTCGGCCTGACAGTCCTCCAGCGCGTGATGTCGGCGCAGGTACTCGGACGGGTCTGGGGGATCCTCGACGCACTGATCGTCCTCGCGATCCTCGTGGGCTCGCTCGTGGTCGGTCCGCTTGTGAGCGCGTTCGGCGTCGAAGGCGCATTCGTCGCCGTCGGTCTCGTCATCCCGGTGCTCGCGACTACCGGGGCGCGGGCGCTGGCCGAGGTCGATCGTTCGTCGGACGAGATGTTGACCCGCCTTGCACCGGTCATCACCGCCTTCGAGGGGTTGTCGATCCTCGACAGCGCATCGCGTGGGGTCGTCGAGGTGCTCGCGCGCGACGCGGTCGAGGTGCGATTCCCTGCTGGAGCAGAGGTGATCGTGCAGGGGAACCCCGCCGCGTACTACTACGTCGTTGCTTCTGGATCGCTCGAGGTCCTCAAGGACCGACCTGGCGCCGACCGGGAACGGGTTGCCTCGCTTGCCGAGGGCGACGACTTCGGGGAGATCGGACTGCTGCGCGGTGTCCCGCGCACCGCGACGGTCCGGGCGACGTCGGACGTCGCGCTCTGGCGAGTGGACGGCGCGCAGTTCCTCGATGCGATCAACGGTGCGCCGACGATGTCGGCCTCGATGATGGAGCGTGCTGCCGTGCGGCTCGCCGCACAGGATCGTTCGGCGGCCCCCGCGACCTGACTCAGGGCACCTTCATTCGGAGATGATCAGACATCGGCGAGTGCGTCGAGGATCCTCGTCGGGGTCAGGGGTTGCTCGGACACCGTGGCGCCACGGCGGGCGAGTGCGTCGGCGACTGCGTTGAAGACCGCCGGCGGCGATCCGATGGCCCCACCTTCGCCCATCCCCTTGTGGCCGCCGGGCGTCGGTGAACGCGTCTCGACGTGGCCGTACTCGATCTCTGGGACCTCGCTGGCGGTGGGCAAGAGGTAGTCGAGAAACGTGGTCGTGAGCGGCGTGCCCTGGTCGTCGTAGATGAGGTGCTCGTAGAGGACCCCGCCGATCCCCTGGACGACACCGCCGGCGATCTGACCTTCGACGATCATCGGGTTGATCATCACGCCGCAGTCCTCGCTCACGACATAGCGCAGGATCGTCACGAGTCCGGTCTCCGGATCCACCTCGACCGTGCACACGTGGCACGCATTCGACCACGTGATCGGTGGCGCCTGGTAGCTGACCGTCGCCTCGAGACTCGGCGCGACCCCCGGCGGCAGCTCGGCCGGGTCGTTGTACGCGACGCGCGCGACCTCCGTGAGCGGCACACCCTTCGACGGCGTGCCGCGCACGGACACCTGACCGTCGATGACCTCGAGATCTTCGGGCGCGGCCTCCAAGAGGTGCGCGGCGATCTCGACGACCTTCTCCCGCACCTGCAACGACGCTTCGCGTGTTGCTCCGCCGGCGACGACCGCGGTTCGGCTCCCGCCGGTGCCGGCACCGAACGGCGACGTCGCGGTGTCACCCTGCACAACCACAACGTCATCGAGCTCGACGCCGAGGTGCTCGGCTACCACCTGGGCCATGGTCGTCTCCACGCCCTGCCCGTGCGATCCGGTTCCGAGCATCACGGTCACCGTGCCGCCGGGCTGCACTCGCACCGTCGCCGTCTCCACGCCGAGCGATCCGGACCCCATGCTCGTCGGCTCGACGTAGAGCCCGATGCCGATGCCGAGCAGTCGTCCTTCGGTCTCGAACGCGCGCTGCTGCTCCGCGCGGAACGCGTCGTATCCAATGATTTCGACGGCTTGTTCGAGCGTCTCCGCGGGTGTGACGTGATCGAGCTCCATCCCCATCGCGGTTGTGAACGGGAGCTCCGCGCTCGAGATGACGTTGCGACGACGTACCTCGAGCGGATCCATCCCGATCGCCCGCGCGACGACGTCGACCATCTGCTCGCGCGCGACGGTCTCGAGCATCCAGGGTCCGCGGTAGGCACCCCGTCCCGACGTGTTCGTCCACACCGCGGTGCTCACGAACCCGAGACGCCCGATCCGGTACGGCCCGGGGAACAGCATGGCGACGAACGGACCGACCCCGCCGGTACCGCCCAACGGATATGCGCCACAGTCCTCGAGATGATCGAGGCGGGCCGCGAGGAGGTGCCCCTCGGCGTCCACTGCCACGTCCACCGTGATGCGATCCGCGCGCGCGTGGTTCGCAGCGATCAGGTTCTCGCGGCGGTCCTCGATCCACTTCACCGCCCGGCCGATCCGCCGCGCGGTGGCGACCACGACCTGTTCGTCACGTTGCAGGAAGTACTTCTGCCCGAAGCCCCCACCGACGTCGGCGGCGCGCACCCGCACCTTGTGTGCCGGGACTCCGGTGAGCCGCGAGCAGACTTGGCGCGCTTCGTGCGGGTTCTGCGTCGAGAGCCAGATGTCGAGCTCACCCGAGGTCGGCTCGTACGCCGCGACGACGCCGCGAGCTTCCATGGGCACACACGAGTGGCGGTGCTGGTGGAACGTCTCGTGCACGACGTGCGCCGCGGACTCGAAGATCGCCTCGAGGTCCGGATCGGGTGGGGTCGGCACCGCCATCGCGATGTTCGAACCCAGCTCCGGGTGCACGAGTTCGTCGGTCTCGGTCATCGCCCGCTCGGGATCGACGATCGGGTCCGTTGCCGCGTAGTCCACCTCGACGAGCTCGCACGCGTCTTCGGCGACGTACCGGCTGGTCGCCACGACGATCGCCACCGGATCACCGACGAAGCGCACGTCGCCGTCAGCGAGCAGCCGTACCGGTGCGCACGGAGAAGGCGGCGTATCCCCCTGGAACATCGTGGGCTGGAGCGAGCCGGCGTCCGGATTGAGATCGGCCGCGGTGAAGACCGCGGTGACACCAGGATGGGCACGCGCCGCGTCGACCTCGAGTCTGGTGATCCGACCGCGCGCGAGGTCGCTGCGCACGAATGCTGCGTGCAGCATTCCCGGGACAACAACATCGTCGACGTAGCGACCGTGCCCGGTGAGAAGGCGCGGATCCTCGCGACGGGTGACCGACTGCCCGACGAAACGTCCCGCCGAGTGCGCGGTCCCGACGCCCACGTCAGCCGTCACGGACCGGTCTCTGCGGCACGCCGGACGGCCTTGATGATCCCCTGGTACCCGGTGCAGCGGCAGAGGTTCCCGGAGATCCCCGCTCGGATCTCGTCATCGTTGGGCTTCGGGTTCTCGCGCAGCAGCTGCGTCACCGTGACCACGAACCCGGGCGTGCAGAATCCGCACTGGAGTCCGTGCTCGGCGCGGAACGCCTCCTGTACCGACGACAACGCGCCGTCGGGTCCTCCAAGTCCTTCGATCGTCACCACGTCGGCACCGTCGGCCTGTACTGCAAAGAGCAGACACGAGCGAACGGCTTCGCCGTCGAGCACCACCGTGCACGCGCCGCACACCCCGTGCTCGCATCCCAGGTGCGTACCGGTGAGCTCGCAGTCCTCGCGGAGGAAGTCGGCAAGGGTGCGCCTCGCTTCGACGGCGCTTTCGCGGCGCGTGCCGTTCACCGTCACCGCGATGCGGTGCTCATCCATCGGTTGCCTCCTCGATCGCACGGCCCACCGCACGGGCGACGAGATGGGCGCCGACGCGCTTGCGGTAGCTCGCCGTCGCGTGGATGTCGTCGGGTGGTTCGAGCTCGGCCACCGCGAGCTGCCCGATCTCGATCAGGTCTTCGGACGTGGGGACACTTCCGGCGAGTGCGGCCTCGGCGGCCGGAGCACGGAGCGGCGTGCTCCCCATGCCGAGGAGTCCCAGTGCACCGCGTCGGATCGCGCCGGCGTCGTCGAGCTCCACGGCTACCGCGACGCCTGCGAGGGCGAAGTCGCCGCTTCGCCGCGCGACCTCGTCGAACGCAAACCCACATCGCCCACCCCAGACCGGGAACCGGATCTCGGTGAGCAGCTCGTCGTCGGCCAGGACCGTCGACCAAGTGCCCTCGAAGAAGTCGGTCGCGGCAACGGTGCGGGAGCCCGCCTTCGACACGACCTCGAGTTCGGCGTCGAGGGTGAGCGCTACCGCGGGCAGCTCGGATGCAGGGTCGGCATGGGCGACCGATCCGCCGATCGTCCCCCGGTTTCGGATCTGTGCGTGGCCGATGAGGGGAACCGACTGAGCGAGCAGCGGTACGGCTGACGCGGCGGTCGCGTCGCGCTCGATCGCACGCTGCCGCGTCATCGCTCCGACCACCAGCGCGCCATTGTCGCGTCGGACCCCGGTGAGCTCCTTCACCCGGTTGAGGTCGACGAGATGGGCAAACCGCGTGAGCCGCAGCGCGAGCATGGGTACCAGGCTCTGGCCCCCGGCCAGCGGCTTCGCCTCATCGGCGTGCTCCGCGAGGAGCGCGACGACGTCGGCCACGGTCTCCGGTGCGTGGTACTCGAACGCTGCCGGCTTCACTGCGCGCTCCTCCTTTTCACTTGGGCCGATTCACCTGGGCCGATTCACCTGGGCCGGGCCTGACACCGTCGTCAGGTCCGCGGGGAACCTAGCCCGACGACGCGTCCACATGCTCCGAACCACGCGCTCCGAACCACGTGCTCAGATTCGGGGCTCAGAGCTGGGTGCGCCCGCGGTCCACGACCGCCTGGCGTCGCTTGGCCACCTCGGCGGCGTCGATCCCGTCGGCCAGCCACGCTCGGTTCACCCGGTCCTCGATCTTCCAGCCATCGTCGTAGACCGAGCCGGCGATCTCCGCGTACGTCGCGAACATCTGGCGCACTCCCGCCTGGTCGTTGCCCACGATCGCACGCGCCACGCCATCGGTGAATCCCAGCAGCTCCTCGTGGGGGACGACGTGGTTCACGAGCCCCCAGGCGAGCGCCGTCGACGCGTCGATGAAGTTCCCGGTGGCACTCAGCTCACGAGCTCGGCGAACCCCGACGCTCTCGACGAGCAGCACCGTGAGCCCCCAGCCCGGCATGATCCCGACGCGGGCGTGGGTGTCGGCGAATCGGGCCCGCTCCGAAGCGATCAGGAAATCGCAGTTCAGCGCGATCTCGAACCCGCCGGTGATGCACGGTCCGTTGATCGCGCCGATGAGCGGCTTCGCGTGGGGAGGGAACGGCCCGCGGAACGCGGCGTACTTCCCGATCTCGTCGCGGCGATAGGGATCATCAGGGTCGACTGCGCTCGACGGCCTCGGCGACATCGACGACATCTCCTTGAGATCAGCACCAGCGCAGAACGCGGGATCGGCACCGGTGAGGATCATCGCGGCAACGTCGTCGCGCGCCTCGCACTCGGCGACCGCCCGAGCCAGCCCGACTCCGAGCGCGCTGTTCATCGCATTGCGCGCGTCCGGCCGGTTGAGGGTGATCGTCGCGATCGCTTCGTCGACCTCGACCAGGACCACATCAGCGTCGCTCACGAGAGGAGCTCCGGGTGCCGGGTTTCGACCATCCGGCGCATCCCGTCTCGCCACCCGACCTGCGCCTCACCGACGAGCCCGGCCATCTTCGTGAGATCCACGTGCACGCTGCCGATGGTGTGGGGCGTCTCCTCGAACGTCGGCTCGAGTCCGGTGAGCTCGCCGAGGTACCCGCACCACTCTTCGATCGTCGCCGACGGCCCACCCCAGTTGACGATGGTCGCCGGGACACTGGCCGCGTCGAGGAGCCCGGGCACCGTGCGCAGGATGTCATCATCGTGGATCGGGTCGAAGAGGTTGGGACGGTCCGGGTGGAGAGCGATCGGGTGCCCGCCGAGCATGAACTCGAGGTGCCACCCCGGCCAACCGCCGTTGTCGCCGTAGGGCACGTTCAGTCGCGCGATGGTCGTCGGAACGCCGTGCTCGCGCGCGGCGGCGCGTGCGACGACCTCCGCCGAGATCTTGGCGAGGCTGTAGGTAGGGAACATTGCGCGGTGGTTGTCGCCGAGCGGATCAGTCTCGACCAAGGCGCGCTGCGGTCCCACATGCTGATAGACGGCGGTCGACGAGAAGTGCAGCAGCGCTTTGGGTGTCGTGCGGGCCACGAGCATCGCGATCGACTCGCCGTTCGCCGCGAGATCACGATCCCAGTCGGCGTCGCCGCCCTTGGCAACTGCGAGGTTGAGCACATAATCGAAGTCGGTCGGCACTTCGGAGAAGTCCGTCGTTGCGAGGTCCGCGACCACGCAGGTCACGCCGGCCGCTTCCAGCCGTTCGCGTGCCCCGGCATCGCGGAACCGTGCGACGCCCCACACGTCGTTGTCGGCGGCGAGCCCGAGCGTCAGCGGCAGCGCCACCTGGCCCGTCGGCCCCGTGACGAGGATCTTCGCCCCCGACAGCGTCACCCGGCCTCCCCTGCTCCCACGGGACGGAAGGTGGGCACGGTCTCGCCGTCACGCACATCGCGCCAGACCAGCTCCACTGCGAGGCCGACGTGGACGGCATCGAGGTGCACGTCCTGTAACGCGCCGACGAGCCGACAGCAGTTCGTCCCCGGCAGCTCCACGACCGCGGGCACGTACGGCACCGAGTCGCTCAGCTCGGGCAGCAGGGGATGGTGGATGATCGTGAAGCTGTAGACCGCACCGGCCCCGTCGTGCTCCACCCACTCGACGTCCTGGGCCTGGCACACCCAACAGAACGCGCTCGGCGGCAGTCGGAACGTCCCGCACGCCGTGCACTTCGGCACGACGAGACGGTGCGCGGCCGCTGCGTCCCAGAACGGCTTCGTGAACACATCGGGGGTGAGATGGATGAGCTCCTCAGGTGGCAGCTTCGCCATGAGGTGCGGACGGGCGCTCATGCCGGCGTACCCGCGAGGAGCAGCGACGACACCGGAATCGACGCGGGGCCACCCGTCACCAGTGCCACCTCGGCGCCCGCGACCTGGTTCACCGCGGTGCCGCGGATCTGTTCCACCGCTTCCTTCACATGCGTCATGCCGATGATGTACGCCTCCGAGAGGTTGCCCCCGTGGGTGTTCACGGGGAGCGAGCCATTCGGCCAACGGATGTTGCCGTCGGCCACGAACGGACCTGCCTCACCAATCCCGCAGAACCCGTAGTCCTCCAGCTGCATGAGGACCATCGGAGAGAAGTGGTCGTAGAGGAGGGCGACGTCGACGTCGGCCGGACCGCAGCCCGCCATGGCCCAGAGGCGCTCGGCAACCGGACGGTGGCCCGACGACGCGAACTCGTCGTCGGGCATCCCCATCCACGTGATCGCCTGACCCCATCGTCCGTTGCCGCCGTTCGCGGACGCTCGGACGTACGCGGGCGGATGACGCAGGTCGCGCGCCCGTTCGGCCGTCGTCGTGACCACGGCCACCGCGCCGTCGCACTCGAGACAGAAGTCGAAGAGACACAGCGGGTCGGCGATCATGCGCGCGTCGAAGTAGTCGTCGAGCGTGAGCTCCTCTCGCATGATCGAGGTGTCGCGACGACGAGCGTTCTCACGGGTCGAGATCGCGACCTCCGCGAAGTGCTCACGTTTGGTGCCGTACCTATGCATGTGGCGTTGCGCCAGCACGGCGAACATCTGACCCGGACCCATCAGTCCCGCGGGCTGGATGAAGTTGCCCTCGGGGGACGGAGGCGCGGCGTACTGCGCACCCGGCTTGCCTTTCGGTGCGTACGAAGCACCGAACCTGCTCACGGCCTGCTGGAGCGTCATCAGGCTCACCACGCAGGTCGCCATCCCTGAAGCGATCGCCGCCGCACCGAGACCTACCGACCCGGCGGCACCCCCGCCGCCGCCGGTGAGCATCGCGGTGAACCGAAGCTCGGGGATCCCCATCACCTGGGCGAACAGCGAGGTGTCGCCGCCCAGCCCGAACGAGTACAGGGCGAGGCCGTCGACGTCGGCGACCGTGAGGCCGGCATCCTCGAGCGCGCTGAGCATCGCCTTGCCGGCCATCTCGAACGGGGTCTGGGGGAGCGAGCGACCGCGCTTGTAATACGGGGTCGCGCCGACGCCGACCACTGCTGCTTCGTCCTTGAGGCTCATACGGGGCGCATCATGGCACCTCGGCACGTCGCGCTCGGGCGGCCGGCTGACACCCGCGCCATCATGGCGAGATGGACGAAGCGCCCGTCTGGGCCCGCCGCGACGCCGACGTCGTCTGGCACGGCTTCACCCAGATGTCGTGCTACCCAGAGAGCTCCCCGATCATCGTCGAGCGCGCCGAGGGCCACGACCTCATCGACGTCGACGGGAAGCGCTACCTCGACGCGATCTCGTCGTTGTGGGTGAACACGCTCGGACACTGCGTCCCCGAGCTCGACGACGCGGTGCGGGACCAGCTCGCCCGAGGCGGGCATTCGACGATGCTCGGGAACGGCAATCGGGTCGTCATCGAGCTCGCCGAAGCCCTCGCTCCGCTCGTCCCCGTCGACGACCCCCACTTCCTGTTCGCCTCCGACGGCGCGTCGGCCGTCGAGCAGGCACTGAAGATCGCGTTCCAATACTGGGCGAACCGTGGCATCGAGGGCCGCACAGAGTTCCTCGCGTTCGGCGGCGCGTACCACGGCGACACGATCGGCGCGCTCTCGCTCGGCGCCGGCGGCTTCGGGACCGACCTGTTCGACCCGCTGCGCTTCCCGGTCCGGCGCGCACCCGCGTTCTCCCGGCCCGACTGCTTCGACACTGCGGTCGAGATGGTCGCGGCCCACGCCGACACGCTCGCCGCCGTCATCGTCGAGCCGCTCGTGCAGGGCGCCGCGGGCATGCAGCTCGGCGATCCCGAAGGCCTCGCACGTCTCGGTGCGGCGTGCCGTGAGCACGACGTGCTGCTCATCTGCGACGAGGTTGCGACCGGGTTCGGTCGCACCGGCACCCTCTTCGCTTCGGAGCAGTGCGCCCTGCGCCCCGACCTGCTCGTCCTCGGCAAAGGGCTCACCGCCGGGTACATCGCCCAGTCGGCGACGGTGGCAAGCGGCCGGGTCTTCGCAGCGTTCCTCGGA
>JANOWV010000343.1:0-12593 GCA_031418075.1 Actinomycetes bacterium | reverse complement strand
GTCCCGTCAGCGACCGACCCGTACGCGGGCCTCGTCGTACACTCGATGCCGTGGGAATGCAGGGATTCGAACGGCGCCTCGAGCGGCTCGTCGAGGGTTCCTTCAGCAAGGCCTTCCGCAGCGGGCTCGAGCCCGTCGAAGTGGGGCGCCGGCTGACCAGGACCCTCGACGATGAACGCACCATGGGGGTCGGCGGCGTTCCCGTCGCGCCGAACAACATCGGCGTCTACCTCTCCCTCGAAGACTTCGACCGCTTCGAGTCCTTCGCCGACGCCCTCGCACGCGAGCTCGCGGAAGTGGCGCGCGAGCATGCCCGCGCCGAGGGCTACCACTTCGTCGGCCCCGTCACGGTGACGCTCGTCGCCGACGACGAGCTCGGTGCAGGTGAGTGTGACGTCGCCGCCGAGATCCACGAAGGTGTGCGCGTCGGCTCCCTCGCCCTCCCGGACGGCCGCCGTATCCCACTCGGGGAGCGCGCGCTGCGCATCGGCCGTCAAGCGGACTCCGATGTCGTGGTCGCGGATGCCCGGGCCTCACGACGTCATGCGGAGATCCGTCCCCAGGGAAATGGGTTCGCGCTCGTCGACCTCGAGTCCATGAACGGGACGCTGGTGAACGGCGCGGCCGTGCGGGAGCACCCGTTGGAGGACGGCGACGAGATCCGCATCGGCAACACGGTGCTGCGCTTCGAGGCGTCGTAACCGAGTCGTGACCTGACGCCGCTGTGATCCTGCTGGCCGACGCCGTCCCCGAGTCGCTCCTCACTGCCCTCAAGTTCTGCTTCCTCGCCCTCGTCTACCTGTTCTTGTGGCGCGTCGTGCGAGTGGTCCTGGCCGAGCTCCGGGCGCCCGCCCTCGTCGGTGCCGCCGGAGTCGACGGCGAACAGCGCCCGGCGAAGGCCGATCGGCGTGGCGCACGGCTGCGCATCCTCGAGCCAGAGGCTCTACGTGGCGAGACCTACGCCCTCGGTGACGAGATCACCGTGGGGCGGGGCGGTGGCTGCGGGATCGTGCTGACCGAAGACCAGTTCGTCTCGACCGTGCACGCGCGGGTCTTTCGGCGCGGGTCCGACGTGTTCGTGGAGGACCTCGGGTCGCGCAACGGTACGCATCTCAACGGGGAGCTGATCACCGTCGCGACGAGAGTGAAGCGGGGAGACCGGGTGCAATTCGGGCAGACGATCGCGGAGCTGGTGCGATGACGGCACAAGTCAGGGTTGGGGCCACGACCGATGTCGGCCGAGTGCGCGACCACAACGAGGACGCGTTCCTCGTGGCCGAGGACCTCGGCCTGATCGCGGTGGCTGACGGGATGGGGGGCCACCGGGGAGGCGAGGTCGCGAGCGCCACTGCGCTCGAGGCGCTGCGAATCGCGTTCCTTGCCGGGGCCGAGATCCGCGACGCGGTGCAGGCGGCAAACGAGGCTGTCCACGACCAGTCGGTCGCCGACCCCAACCTCCGCGGGATGGGCACCACCCTCACCGCGGGCGCGCTGACCGACGGCTCCTTCGTCCTCGGCCACGTCGGCGACTCGCGCGCCTACCTGCTCCGGGCGGGGCAGCTCGAGCGGGTCACGACCGACCACAGCCTCGTCGAGGAGCTGATCCGCGCCGGTGAGCTCACCGAAGCGGAAGCAGAGGTCGACCCGCGTCGGTCTCAGATCACTCGCGCGCTCGGTCTCGATTCAGGTGTCGAGATCGACGTGGTGGAAGTCGATCTCGTCAACGGCGACCGCTTCGTCCTCTGCTCCGACGGACTCACCAACATGGTGAGCGAGAAGGAGCTCGCGACCCATCTCCTCGAGACCGACGACCCCCAGGACGTCACGCGTGGCCTCGTCGACGCGGCCAACGCCGCCGGCGGCGTCGACAACATCACCGTGGTGGTGATCGACGTCATCAGCACCGTCGGTGACGCCGAACCCGACGTCGCGATCCTGGTGGACGTCGAGGACGTCGAGGACGCCGACGCCGACGACGACCCCGACGTCGAGGACCCGACGGACCTGGGAGAGGAAACGCGGCCGCGTCGCTGGTGGCGGCGAGGGTGAACGCGACCAGCCGCCGGCGCAACGTCGAGCTGCGCCTCGGGCTCGTCGCGGTCGCCATCACGACGTTCGGGTACGTCCTCGTCCAGCTGGCCGAGAAGCCGAAGCTCCCGGCCGACCTGTGGCTGTTCCTCGCGGGGATGATCATCCTCTACGTCGTCGCGCACTACGCGATCCGACGACTCGCGCCGCTCGCCGACCCGGTGCTGCTACCGATCGTCGCGTTCCTCAACGGGATCGGATTCGTGACGATCTCCCGGCTCGACCGCGACCTCGCCCGCAGTCAGGCGGGCTGGACTGCCGCGGGCGTCGCGATGTTCGTCGTGACGTTGATCGTGGTCCGTCGCGTCCGCACCCTCGAGCGCTACCGGTACACGTTCCTGTTCCTCGGGCTCATCGCCGTCGTCCTTCCACTGCTTCCCGGCATCGGCAAGACGATCAACGGCGCGCGGCTCTGGGTGGGCATCGGGCCGATCAACTTTCAACCCGGTGAGGCGGCGAAGGTGCTCCTGGTCATCTTCTTCGCCGCGTATCTCGTCGACAAGCGGGAGCTGCTCAGCAGCGGCGGGCGCCGTCTCGGGCGTCTGCTGCTGCCCGATCCGAAGCACCTCGGCCCGCTGCTGCTCGCATGGGCGGTGTCGATCGTGATCATGGTCCGCCAGAAGGACCTCGGGTCGGCACTGCTGTTCTTCGCGCTGTTCTCGTCGATGCTCTATGTCGCGACCGAGCGTGCCGCATACCTCCTGTTCGGCTTGGTGCTCTTCCTCGGCGGCGCCATGATCTCGTACCGGTTGTTCGACCACGTGCAAACCCGCGTGAGCACCTGGATCGATCCGTGGTCCGTCGCCCAGGACAAGGGCTTCCAAATCGTGCAGTCGATGTTCGCCTTCGGGACGGGGGGGTTCACCGGGACCGGGCTCGGGCTCGGAAACCCTCAGCAGATCCCGAACGCGGCGACCGACTTCGTGTTCTCGGCGATCGGTGAGGAGCTTGGGCTCATCGGCACCGTCGCGGTGCTGGCCGGGATCTTGCTCCTGGTCGGTTGCGGGTACCGGATCGCGGTGCAGGCCACGCGCCCGTTCTCCAAGCTGTTCGCCGCCGGCCTCACGACGATCATCGGTATCCAGAGCTTCGTGATCATCGGTGGTGTCACCCGCGTGATCCCGCTCACCGGTGTCACGCTCCCCTTCGTCTCCTACGGCGGCTCGTCGCTCGTAGCGAACTTCGGGATCGCGGCGTTGCTGCTGCGGATCTCGGACGACAACGCCCGCGCCGCTATGCCGGGGCGGGCTTCGGCCGCCGCGTCGGCAGTGCACGGGTAGCGGCGTCGTGGACCGCGCCATCCGCCGCGTCGGCGTCGCGGTGATCGTGCTCGTGCTCGTGCTCGTCGCGCAGCTCACCTACCTGCAGGTCATCGATGCCGACCATCTCGCCAACGACCCGCGCAACACCCGTGGCGCGTTGCGCGACGCGAACCGCCCGCGCGGACCGATCGTGACCGCCGACGGCGTGGTCGTTGCTTCGTCAGCAGAAGTCAACGACGGCACCGATTTCAAGTACCAGCGCCAGTACCCCAATGGTCCCCTGTTCAGCCAGGTGGTCGGCTACCAGTCGTTCGTGATCGGGAACAGCGGTCTGGAGAAGACCTACAACGACGCGCTGGTCGGGCGCGACACCGCGCTCCAGCTGAAGAACCTTCCGGATCTCGTGAGCGGCAAGGACGGGACCGGCACCGTCGTTCTGTCGTTGCGTGACGATCTTCAGCGAGCGGCCGCGGAGGGGCTCGGATTCCAGCGTGGTTCGGTGGTCGCGCTCGACGTACGCACGGGCGCGGTGCTCGCGATGTACTCGAACCCCGCCTACGACAACCAGCCGCTCGCCGACCATGACACCAAGACCGTCCAGGACTACTTCCGGGGCCTCGTCGCGAACCCCGACAAGCCCGACCTCCCGCGCGCCTACCGGGAGTTCTATCCGCCCGGTTCCACGTTCAAGACCGTGACCGCATCCGTCGCCCTCGAGCTCGGGATCGCGACCCCCGATGCGCCCTCGTACCCGGTGCTGCGCGAGCTGGACCTCCCCCAGACCGACAACACGCTGCAGAACTTCGGCGGCAAGTCGTGCGGCGGCACGCTCGCGCAGAGCTTCACCGTGTCGTGCAACACCACGTTCGGCCAGCTGGGACTCGATCTCGGCGACATGTTCGTGCCGGGCATGAACCGCTTCGGCATCGGGGCAGTGCCGCCCATCGACCTCTCGCCCGGCGCGGTGGCGAGCATCGGGCCGCGTCCGGGGAGCTTTACGGACAACCAGCCGCTGTTCGCGTTCGCCGGTATCGGCCAGGGGGACGTCGCGACCACGCCGCTGCAGATGGCGATGGTCGCGGCCGGGATCGCCAACGGCGGGGTCCTCATGAAGCCCCATGTCGCGTCCGAGATCCGCGACGCCTCGGGAGACCTGGTGCGCCGGATCGCTCCCGGCGAGTGGCGCACCGCGATGAGTCCTGGGACGGCCCAGGCAGTCGCCGCGATGATGGTCACGGTCGTCGAGAGCCCCAACGGCACCGGAACCGCGGCGCGTATCCCGGGCGTCACGGTTGCGGGGAAGACCGGCACCGCTCAGGCCGACGGTGGTGACCCCCACGCCTGGTTCATCGGCTTCGCCCCGGCCGAGGCGCCGCAGATCGCGGTCGCCGTGCTCGTCGAGCGGGGCGGATCGATCGGCTCAGAGGCGACGGGAGGGCGCGTGGCTGCTCCGATCGCGGCCCGGGTGTTGCGCAAGGCGCTGGGACTATGACCGGCTCGATGCCCCGTGCCCACCTTGCCCGACCCCGCACAACTACCGTGAAGCCCCGATGACGACTCGATCCGCCACTTCGGCGTCCCTCTGGGCGGTCCGATGACCCAGGTCGGCGAGGTCCTCGCCAATCGCTACGAGATCGAGCGGGCGCTCGCTCGCGGCGGAATGGCCGAAGTGTTCGTGGCCCGCGACCAGCAGCTCGACCGCGAGGTCGCGGTGAAGATCCTCTTCCCCGAGTTCGCGGTCGACCCGAACTTCGTCGAGCGGTTCCGGAGGGAAGCCCAGCACGCGGCGATGCTCAACCACCCCAACATCGTGGGTGTCTACGACTACGGCCGCGAGCGAGGCACGTATTACATCGTCATGGAATATGTGGAGGGCGAGTCCCTGCGCGACGTGCTGCGATCCACGGGCCGGCTCGCCCCGATGCAGGCCGCCCGAGTGACGGCAGAGATCGCCGCGGGCCTCGACTTCGCCCATCGCCATGGGACTGTCCACCGCGACATCAAGCCCGGCAACGTCCTCATCACCCCGTCAGGGCAGGTGAAGGTCGCCGACTTCGGGATCGCCGCGAACCGGTCCGATGCCGCATCAGGTCTCACCCAGACCGGCGCGGTGATCGGAACCGCGACGTACTTCTCGCCCGAACAGGCCCAGGGGTATCAGGTCGACGGGCGCAGCGACGTCTACTCGCTGGGCGTCGTGCTCTACGAGATGCTCACGGGGAGCGCGCCGTTCATCGCGGAGAGCCCGGTCGCGGTCGCCATGAAGCACGTCCGGGAGGAAGTCGTCCCGCCGAGTCAGGTCGTGGGCGACGTCCCACCCGACCTCGAACGCATCGTGATGGGGGCACTCGTCAAGGATCCATCGGGTCGGTACCAGTCCGCCGAGGATCTGCGCGAGGACCTGGTGCGCTTCGGTCGGGGACGGGCGCTGATCGGGGCGCCCGCGCTCGCCATGGCCGCAACTGGCGCGGTCGTCGCCGATGCGCCGACAGTCGCGGCCGCCATGCCGGTTGCCGCCGACCACTCCCAGGAGATCTGGCAGGAGCAACCCCGCCGTTGGGGCCCGGTGTTCGTGACCGTGCTGGGCCTCAGCCTCCTGCTCGGCGTGATCCTCTTTGCGCTCTTCGGCTTGGGGAAGGGCGACGGTGCCAGTACGAAGCCGACGTTGGAGGTTCCGAACGTCGTCGGCCAGACCTACGAGGTCGCCTCCGTGACGATCACCGATCTCGGGTTCAAGGTCACGAGGATCGACGAGGTGAGCACAGAACCGATCGAGACGGTCATCGCGCAGCGCCCGGACAGCGGCCGCTTGCTCGAGAAGGGCCGAACCGTGACGCTCACCGTCAGCAGCAGCGAGGTCACGGTTCCCGAGCTCACGGGCAAGACGTTCGAAGAGGCCCAGGCCGAGCTCCAGCAGCTGGGCCTGGTGGTCACGCGCGTCGATCAGGAGTCCCCCGACAAGGTGCCCGGCAGTGTGCTCTCGACCGACCCTGTTGCAGGGACCAAGGTGGCGAAGGGCAGCCCGATCACGGTGAACGTGGCCTCCGAGCCGCCGGTCCCCGTACCCTCGGTCGTCGGGCAGGACCAGGTCCAGGCCCAGACCACGCTCCAGAACGCGGGCTTCCAGGTGACCGTCGTGCAGACGCCCAGCAACAGCGTTCCGGCGGGCAAGGTCGTGAGCACGACCCCGGCCGCGGGAACCCCCACCCCGAAGGGCACGACGATCCAGATGGCGGTGTCCACCGGACCACAGGCCGTGGCGGTTCCGAACGTGATCAGCCAGACCCGCGAGGCCGGGACCGCTGCGCTCACCTCGGCCGGGTTCAACGTCGTGGTCAACGGCTGTGGCCCCGGAGCGATCATCGCGACGCAGAGTCCGAGCGGTGGTGAGGCGCCGCCCGGCACCCAGGTCACGATCGGCTGCTGAGGAGCCGTTCCTCGATGCCCCCGATGTGCGGGCCCAGGTGCGCTGTCGTGATCGACCGATGACGACGCTCGCGGCGTGGTACGCGACCAAGGGCCGCCATGACCATCCCTGGCGGCAGACGCGCGACCGGTGGTCGGTGCTCGTGTCCGAGGTGATGCTCCACCAGACCCAGGTCGCGCGGGTCGTCGACGCCTGGCCGGTGTTCCTGCACCGCTTTCCCACCCCCGAGGCCATGGCCGCATCGGAGCCGGCCGCGGTCATCGAGGCGTGGGGACGACTCGGATATCCACGACGCGCGCGGCGGCTCTGGGAAGCTGCTCGGTCGATCGCCGAGCACGGGTGGCCTGACGACCTCGAGTCGCTCCCCGGGATCGGTCGCTACACCGCACGGGCCATCGCCGCACAGGTCGACGACGCCGATGTCGGTGCGGTCGAGGTGAACGTGCGTCGGGTGGTCGAGCGCATGGCCGGCGCGCCGCTGACCGACCGCGCGATCGAGGTCGCGATGGTCGAGCTCGCCCGACCGCTGCGCGGCCGGGACCGGCTGCTCGCGCTCATGGACCTGGGGGCGATCGTGTGTCGGGCCCGAGACCCACGGTGCGCCGACTGCCCCTTCACCGACCGGTGCGCCGGCCGAGGGCCGTTGCCGCACGAAGGTGCCCGGCGACGTCAGCCGCGCTACGAGGGGAGCCTGCGCCAACGACGTGGTGGTGTCCTCGCGGTGCTCCGAGCCGGACCCTCCCCGACGCGGGGGCTCGACGCCGAGGCACTCGCGACGTTGGTCGACGACGGCCTCGCCGAAGTCGACGGTTCGGCGGCACGCTTGCCGACGAGCTGACCGCCGAGCCCGAATCGTCAGGCCCGAATCGTCAGGGCGAGGAAGTTCCGGAGGAGATCGTGGCCGCCTTCGGTCAGGATCGACTCCGGATGGAACTGCACACCCTCGATCGACAGCTCCCTGTGCCGCAGCCCCATCACCAAGCCGTCTTCGCTCTCGGCCGTCACCTCGAGCACGTCGGGGACGGAGTCACGCGCAACCACGAGCGAGTGGTACCGCGTGGCCGTGCAGGGGCTGGGCAGCCCGGCGAACACGCCTTTGCCGTCGTGCGTGATCTCCGACGTCTTGCCGTGCATCACCTTGGGCGCCCGTTCGATGCGGCCGCCGTACGCCTGTCCGATGCACTGGTGTCCGAGACATACGCCGAGTACGGGAACGCCGACTTCCCCGAACGACTGGATGACCGCATTCGACACCCCGGCCTCCTCCGGTCGACCCGGTCCCGGTGAGACGAGCACCGCGTCGGGCTCCAGGGCGCGGAGCTCATCGAGGTCGAGGGCGTCGTGACGATGGACGATCGGTTCCGCGCCGAGCTCCCCGAGGTACTGGACAAGGTTGTAGACGAACGAGTCGTAGTTGTCGACGACGAGGACCCTGGCTCCCACGCCGCGACGGTAGCCCCGGGCCGCGCCACCAGACGCACGAGATCCTCGCTACGCTCGCCCCACCATGGCGCGCCGGAAGCAGTCGACGAAGCACCGACCCACCCCACCGCGGCCGGCCTCTGGGCGCTACACGCCGCCCAAGCCCAAGACCGACAAGCACTCGGCGCTCTGGGTGCCCACCACGATGTTCACGGCCCTCGGGGCCGGGTTCCTGGTGATCATCGGCAACTACTTGCAGCTGCTCCCCGGCGGCGCGGCCCAGAACTCGTACCTCTTCGTGGGCCTCGGGCTCATGGTGGGCGGCTTCGTGCTCTCCACCCAATATCGCTGAGGCGGCTTCCGCCCGATGTGAGCGGTGGCTCGGAATCCCACCCGTGTAACTCCCCACAGGTTTCTCCACAATCTGTGGAGAACGGGGCGCTCGCGGAGCCGGATCAGGCGGGCAGCACCGGCACCATGTCCTCGCGGCAGTGGCGGGGAGCATCGGGCTCGTCGCCGGCCTGGGCCGAGGTCATGGTGACCTCCGCGCCACACACGATGCAGCGGTACCGGAGGTCGACCGGGACGACGTCGTCCGGGTCGGGCTCATCGGCGGGGTCGACGTGGAACGTCTTGATCATGGCGGCGCCGATCACGTAGATCAGGACCGCAGCGACGAGCGCGACGAGGCCGCGCAGCGTCCACCCCAGGACGGATCCGACCATCAGGCTGTCGGCGCCCAGGCTGTCGGCCCGGCTCAGGAGAGGCGCTCGATGATCGTCGCGTTCGCCATCCCGCCGCCCTCGCACATCACCTGCAGGCCGTAACGGCCGTCGGTGCGTTCGAGCTCGTTGAGGAGCGTCGCCAGGAGCCGTGTCCCCGAGCAGCCGAGCGGGTGACCGACGGCGATCGCGCCGCCGTTGACGTTCACCTTGCTCATGTCGGGATGGTGCTCCTGCGCCCAGGCGAGCACGACCGGGGCAAACGCTTCGTTGATCTCGACGAGATCGATGTCGTCGAGGGTCATCCCGGCGCGCTCGAGGATCTTCGTGGTGGCGGGGATGGGTCCGGTGAGCATCATCACGGGGTCGACGCCCGCCAACGCGAACGCGTGGAACCGGGCCCGGGGACGGACGCCGAGCGCGTTCGCCTTCTCCTCGCTCATGATGAGCGCTGCGGCGGCGCCGTCGGTGATCTGGCTCGAGTTGCCCGCGGTGATCACGCCGCCGTCGGGCTTGAACGCGGGCTTGAGCTGGGCCAGCTTCTCGACGCTGCTGTCGGGGCGGATGCCCTCGTCGCGGGAGAACAGCTGCTCGCCGTCGTCGGAAGCGACCGGCACCCCGACGATCTCGGCGTCGAAGCGACCTTCCTCGGTCGCTCGCGCCGCGCGGAGATGCGACTCCACCGAGAAGGCGTCGTTGGCTTCGCGACTGATGCCCCACTTCTCGGCGATCATCTCGGCGGAGAGGCCCTGCGGGACGAGGTCGTAGCGCTCGAACATCTTCGGGCCGTAGGGAAGCGAGCCGGGAAGGAACGACGAGCCCATCGGCACCCTGGTCATCGTCTCGACGCCGGCCGCGATCACGACGTCGTACGCGCCTGCCATCACGCCTTGTGCGGCGAAGTGGGCCGCCTGCTGCGACGATCCGCACTGCCGGTCGATCGACGTGCCGACGACCGATTCAGGGAACCCTGCCGCGAGGGCTGCGTTGCGACCGATGTTGCCGGCCTGGTCGCCGACCTGCATGACGCAACCCATGATCACGTCCTCGACCAGGCCGGGATCGACACCGGTGCGTCCGACGAGTGCGTCGAGCGTGTGCGCGGCCAGGTCGACGGGGTGCCAGTCCTTGAGCGTGCCGTTGCGGCGGCCCAACGGCGTCCGGACGACATCGACGATGACGGCGCTCTGCATGGGTGAACTCCTCGATCGGTAGCTCCGCCCGGTCGGGGCGGCGGCGCCCCGGCGTCGGGCACCCGGGCAGTGCCCGGGCAACAGTACGCTGCGCCGCCGTGCCCCGAAACATGGACCGCAGCCTCGGTGACGGGGGGATGCCGTTGCTCGCCCAGCTCGGCGTCGACTTCGAGTCCTATGGCGACGGTTGGGTGCAGGCTTCCTGGGTGCCGACGGCTTCGGCCTGCAATCCCCTGGGTGGCGTGCACGGCGGTGTGTTCGGCGTGATCCACGATGCCGCGATGAACTTCGCCACGAACAGCGCGCTCGAGGCCGGCGACCGTGCCGCCACGCTCGAGATCTCGTACCAGACGATCCGCCCGGCGGCCGAGGGCGACGTGCTCTCCGTGCGGGGTGAGGTCGTGCGGGTCGCGAAGCAGGTCGCCTACGTCGAGGCGTCCGTGCGCGACACCGAAGCCCAGCTCGTCTCGCGCGCGACCGCAACCTTCCTCGTCAGACGCAAGCCTCGCGATCCCGCCGCGTGACCGCCGTCGAACAGGGCGCGACCACGGCGAAGACGGCCGCCGAGGGCCCGCGTTCGAAGCGGATCCGATTTGGATGGATCGCCGAGATCGCCGGCATGGCGGTTCTCTATCAGCTCTACGACGTCGGTCGGGACCACGCACTGGGCTCGACCGCGCGGGCATTCGCGAATGCCCGCGACATCGTCGCGGCCGAACGCTGGCTCGGCATCTACTGGGAACGGAGTGTGCAACAGGCGTTCCTCTCGGCCGACTGGTTCATCGCCTTCTGGAACATCTACTACGGGACTGTCCACTTCGTGCTGCCGGTCGTCACGCTCGTTCTCCTGTACCGGAAGATGCCGGAGCGTTATGTCCGCTGGCGCAACACACTCGTGTTGATGTGGGTGATCGCGGTGCTCACGTTCTGGCTCTACCCGTTGATGCCACCGCGGCTCATGCCGGTGCGCTTCGGTTTCGTCGACACGGCCGCGGAGTACTTCAACTTCGGCCCCCAGGTTCGAGTCGAGTTCGCGGCGAACGGACAGCCCGCCGCGAGTGCACTCGCGCAGTACGGCAACCCCTTCGCCGCCATGCCCAGCTTCCACATCGGCTGGAGCACCTGGTGCCTGGCGGCACTCTGGCCGCTCCTGCGGCGCCGGTGGATCCGCGTCGCGCTCCTCGCGTACGCCGCCGGGGTGCTGTTCTGCATCACCGTCACCGCGAACCATTGGCTGCTCGACGCGGTCGGCGGTTGGGTCGTCGTGGGCCTCGGCTACACCGCGGCGCGGCTCCTGGAGCAGACGGGTGGTCCGTGGCGCGCTCGGCGAGCGCGGATCAGATCTCGAGCCGCACCCGTCGCCACCGGCTGAACAGCCACCCGATACCGACCACCCCGAAGATCCCGAGCCCGGCGAGCATCGGTGCCGCGTTCGAGTCGGGCGCCGGATCGGTGGCGATCACGATGTCCTGGCGTCCTTCGAGCGGGTTGCGCCCGGTCTGCGGGAGCGCCTGGGTGGTGTCCTGGCCCGGCTGGAAGTACTCGGGCCGCCAGAGCCACACGACGCTGTCGCCTCCCGCGGTGCCAGTGAGCGCCGACGACCTCCGACGAGGCGGGGCGAACACGACGTTCACTCCTCCGCCGGCTCCTCCACCCGCGCCGCCACCATTCCCCACACCCGGCGTCGTCCCCGGCGTCGTTCCCGGCGTCGTTCCGGGCGTGACCTGCGTGACCTCTCGGCAGTCGTCAGCTCCCACGCCGTAGTAGCTCTTGCTGTGCCCGTCATCGGTGTTCGTCACGGTGAGCGCCACGCAGTAGGTCCCGTCGTGATCGAGCGTGAACTCCGCGGTCTGCCCCTCTTTCGAGATCGGAGTGCCTCCTTGCGGCGTGACCTGCCAGTCGTAGCGAAGATTGGGCGAGATCTCATCAGTCGCAGTAGCGGTAAGGGTCAGCTTGCCGGGGTTGGTTCCGCTCGCTGGCGTTCGGTTGTCGTCGGGGTCCCAACTGAAGTCGATGAGGATCTCTGGTGGGGCCGGAAGCGTCACGGGCCCCCGGTTGAACCTCGACAAGTCTTCGCCGTTGGGTGAACCGTCAGCGAATGTCGACGCCGCGGCGAAGTCGAACACCTGGCCGGTTCCCGATTCGAACGTGTACTCACAGGTGGTGCTCGCCGCGGGGCACCAGCTGCTCACGCGCCGCAGCGTGATGCCGCCGGCCGTCCAGACCTCGGGCCAACCAGGTCCCGGTGTCGCTGCACCGGGCGGCCCAGAGTCCCAGTTGTCGAACAGATCGACGACGTTGCCGGCGTTCGTCTCCCGAGTCAGGGTGACCGTCGCTCGCTGGCCGGTCGTCCGGTTGACGACCGCGGGGGACGTGTCGCTGACCGAGAATCCGACCCAGAACCCGCTCATCGGTTGATCGACCCAGCCGGGAGGGTTGGTTGCCGCCGCCGCGGGGAGCGCAGCCAATCCCAGCAGCG